>JAZQEX010000054.1:0-2465 GCA_045539215.1 Eubacterium sp.
GGAACATGAATATGAATATCATGCTCTTTAAAGAACTCTTCCTTATCCGGATTGGCTTCACGCACCAGGCTCATCGCGATCTGAACAGATTCCTTCATCACATCGCCGAGCTGACCGGTGATCACGGTTTTGCCGCTTCCCTTTAAAGCGACAGCCTCGATAAAGAGGATCTCGCCTCCTGCCATCGTCCAGGCAAGGCCGGTTACAACACCCGGCTTTTTCATCTCGGTCACACGGTCATGACGCATCGGGTTGGTATCAAGGAACTCTTTTAACCGCTTCGGGCTGACGGTGATCGATTTCTGATCTCCGCGAACAAGTTTCACCGCTGCCACACGGCAGAGGGTATCCATCCGCTTCTTCAATCCACGCACACCGGATTCCGCGGTATAGTCGGAAATGATGTGCTCGATCGCCTCATCCGTTACCTTCAGATTGCTCTTTTTAATGCCCATCGTCTCCATCGAACGCGGCAGAAGATGTCTTCTTGCGATCTGGAATTTATCAGATGCCGTATATCCCGGGAACTGGATGACCTCCATACGGTTTAACAACGGCTCCGGAATCGTATCGATCGTGTTCGCCGTGCAGACAAACAGGACATTCGACAGGTCATATGGTACATTCATATAGTGATCCGTGAAGGTGCTGTTCTGCTCCGGATCAAGCACCTCTAACAGGGCACTTGCAGGATCCCCGTGGAAATCATGGGAAAGCTTATCCACCTCATCAAGCACCATGACAGGATTTGAACTTCCGCTCTTTTTGATCCCGTCCATGATCCGTCCCGGCATTGCGCCGATATAGGTCCTTCTGTGACCACGGATCTCTGCCTCATCTCTGACACCGCCAAGGCTGACGCGGACATATTCTCTATGCAGCGCTTTTGCGATGCTCTGTCCGATACTGGTCTTACCGGTACCGGGCGCGCCGACAAACAAAAGGATCGAACCGGACTGTTTTTTATTCAGCGTCATAACAGCAATCTGCTGCAGGATACGGTTTTTCACACGCTTTAAGCCGAAATGATCTTCATCTAAGATCTCTTCTGCTTCTTTTAAGTCAATGTCCTCCTGCTCATCCGGCTGCCAGGTAAGTCCGGTCACGAAATCAAGATAATCATACAAGAGACCATACTCGCTGCTGTGCTGTCCCTCCTGCTTCATACGGTTGAGCACTTTTTCCGCTTCTTTTTTCGCGGTCTCGTTCATCCCGCACTCTTCGATCTTGCATTCAAAGCGGCGGACATCAGAAACATTCTCCGGATGCATCTCATCGAGCTTGCTCTGCAGGAATGATATCTGCTTTTTGATCGCGTCTTCGCGGTAGATCTTCGCATTGGTCTCTTCCTGTGCCGTCTCAGCCTCATCACTGACGCGGCTGATCTCTAAGAATTCGTACAATGCCTGCTCGATCCGCTCAAAGCGTTCTCTCGTACTATCAGCCTCGAGGATCATGTATTTTTCTTCATTGGAAAGCGCAAGGCGTGTCGACATCGCAGCTGCGATCTCGCCGATCGACTTCCACTGCATCACATATCCTCTGACGATCAGGCCCCACTGCTGCCCTGAGACATACCGTGCGTATGCATTCCGGACTTCTTCAAAGCGGGCATGCTGTTCCTCTTCATCGATGTCTTCTACGATCGGTCTCTCCGTCGTGCGGACAGAAATGTCCTTCCCGTCAATCGTAATCTTCTCAACATTGACACGTGCAAGTGTCTTGATCCCGATGTTATTGTCATGAAAACCTTCTACGACTGCGCGGATACCGATTGGATAAAAATCATCCAGCGTCATCTCATCTTCAGTCGGTCTTTTGTCCTCCTTCATCATAAGGAAGACCATCTCATCGCCCTTTTCGATCGGCTCATCCGTCAGGCTGGAGATGTAATCCCGGTTAAAGTAAATCGTCACCCCCGGGACAATGATCACGTCATAAAATGGTACTACTATCATCTATCAAACCTCTTTCTGTAAAATCGCAGTTGTCTGGTTAAAACTCTTTTTTGTTAGCACTCATTTCTTTTGAGTGCTAATGCCATTATAACAAAAAAGAAGGATTCGTCAACAAAAGAATCCTTCTTCATGATATTTTAATACTTTTTGACACTGCTAAAATGACAGCCACACTGATACAGTATATTCATTTTACTGACCATTCGCATAGAATTTCATACAAGCCTTCTGCGATTTCTGAGGAGTACGCCTCATAGTCGTTGCCGTTTTTTGATAAAAACGCCACTCCTATTCGCCAAAATTCATAGCGGATAATAAATTTTGCCTCCCCAGAAATCTTGTAACCTTGTTGAAATACTAATACTCATTCAAGTAACAATGAATATACTGCAATCAGTTGTGGCTTTTCTTTTAGCATGTGTCATTTTCAAGAAATATAAATAAAGCGGTACCCTTTGAAGTATGAAGGTAGCTTATCAAAAACACTCTGCGCAGGAGACTTGAAAA
>JAZQEX010000055.1:0-21892 GCA_045539215.1 Eubacterium sp.
CAGCCTTGACTTTTTATTTGCAGGCTAATTAAGGATAACCATATCCCCTCTCAATCTCTCAACATCTTCTTTTAGGGCTTTCATATCCGCCCATGTTTCTTCTTTCTCTGCCACATGTTTGTAATCACAATCTGCCCCTTCTTCGAAACCTCATCTGACCACAAAATGCCAAATCAGTCGATGATCCCTGAAACCCCATATAGCTGAATTTGCCTCACAGGATTGCTTTCTATCTCATGATTGGCATTACATTCCTGCCAGGTCGTGTACTGCCATCTGCGTCCAATATGTTGTTATTGTTTCCGGCGCATGATAAAGCGTCGTAAGTAAATACGCTCTTATGTTTCCGATTTTTGAAGTCGTTTGCCGAATTGTATGCGCTGCATACTGTAGATGTCTCATTTCCAGTTTCAGGAAACGTGACCTCACCACTTCATATGGCAGATCCTCTTTTCCAATACGGATTGTTTCACGAGCATGACACACCACATCACAGATTAGCAGATACATTTCTTCATACATCCCACGAAGAGAAACGTCCTCCTCCTGCATCAGGTAATCATATCCAATCTGATCACAAATCAATCTCTTATATGATTCCTGATCGATAGATAGATTTCTCTCTGTTGTAATCTCTGTCGTATTCTCTGTATTTGTCCCTCCCTCTGAGGATGCGTATGTACACTCAGAAGAAGTAGTATGTGTACTTCTATGTACACATATGTCACCCTGACTGATGTCTTCTTTACCTTCATCTGATTCTATGTTCATTTCCAATCGTTCTGACTCCAATCTATCTGGTTCGAAAGTAATCTCACTTAGTCGTTCCGGGCATAATCCTATGTAGAGAACATTCGGAACAATCCGATTCCCAGTGTCAACATTACGCAGTTCACGATAAATCAATCCCATCTCTTCCAATAGGTTCATCGCATCCTTTACCTGCTTTTTTGAAAAGCCAAAGTGATCTGCGAAATCCTGATAATTGCGCTGAAGGAGATCTGCCGCAAACTTCTTTTTCCACCCAATGACATGACCTGTCTTTTCGTCTCGGATTTCAACCGGACGAAACCAATAGACAATATCAGCTAATATCATGATCGCATTAGGGTTTGGTTTCCCCGATGCATATGTGATCTTTTGAAACCAAATCGTTGGCACAACATCGCCTGTTATGTTCATTTTTCCGATGCGATCAACTGCATCATTTCCCGTTAACATCATATTATTTTCCTCTTTTCGTGGATAAAAACGTGGATGATGATGGTTTTTAGACGGAAACTGAATTTACAGTATAAATAACAAAAGAGCTGCAACCACTGTAATTACAATGGTTGCAGCTCCTAACATGCGGCTAGGGGGACTTGAACCCCCACGGGTTGCCCCACCAGAACCTAAATCTGGCGCGTCTGCCAATTCCGCCATAGCCGCAAGCAGGAAAATCCTATCACATAGCTTCTTTTCCTGTCAAGCCACAGCACGTCCCTATCCCACAATAAATCTTTCTATTCTGTTGCCAGCGCATGCACCGCTGCCTGCGCCGTCGTCTCTGCCGCCACGCGGATCCCTGCATCATTTGCGTGAAACATATCGCTATGCCATGCGTAAGGTGTTTCGCCCGGTGTCCCGCTGCCAATCCAGTAGAAGAATGACGGCACCTTTTCCATGATCAGCGAAAAGTCTTCACTTGCCATCGTTGGCTCGGCATCGGTCACGTTTTCTTCTCCCACAGCCGCAATCGCTGCTTTCTTTGCGATCGCAAGCATGTCCGGTTTGTTGTCGATCAGAGGCAATATCTCCCGGTATTCAATCCCGGCCGTGCAGCCATAGGCTGACGCCGTTCCGTAAATGATCTCCTCCGCCCGGCTGACTGCCTTTTCCTTTGCCTCCATACTAAGGGAACGGACGCTTGCCGTCATCACAACCTCGTCTACCACCAGATTTTCCACACTGCCGCCGTGGATCGAGCCGACGGTCATCACCACGCTGTCGAGCGGATTCGTATTCCTGCTGACGATGGTCTGTAAGGACTGCACGATCGCTGCTGCGCATACGATCGGATCCACACACAGATGCGGATTTCCGCCGTGCCCACCCAGCCCGTGAATCGTGATCACAAAGTTCGTCTTACATGCCATCAGTGCGCCCAGATGGCAGACCACCTTACCTGCCTCTACTTCAGGTCTGTTATGTGCGCCGAAAAACATCTGCGGATGGATCACATCAAAGAGGCCTGCATCGATCATCTCCTTGGCACCATCTGTGGTCTCTTCTGCTTCCTGGAACAAAAAGTCTACTGTTCCGCTCCACTCCGTGCGATGCTTTGATAAGAGCAATGCTGCACCCAGCAGAGAAGCGGTATGAAAATCGTGTCCGCACGCATGCATGACACCGGGATTCTTCGATTGAAACGGACTCTCATATTTTTCCGTCTGCGCGATCGCATCGATATCCGCACGAAGGCCGACCTCTGTGACCGCTCCATCGTTTTCTTTCAGCCCATACATCCTGGCTACCACGCCGGTCAGATTCCTGTTCAGCTTTATGATCTCGATCCCCGGAATCGTCTCCAAAAATGCAAGGATCTTTTCCGTTGTCCGGAATTCCTGATGCGGCAGCTCCGGATGCATATGCATATCTCTCTTAAAATCGATCAGCTGCTGCTCTTCTTCTTTCGTGAGTTTCATGTTCGTTTCCTCAATCTACTACCGCAATCGCCTCAATCTCGACCTTCGCCCCTTTCGGGATCGCTGCCGCCTGAAATGCTGCGCGGGCCGGATACGGCTCTGTGAAAAACTCTGCGTAAACTTCATTCATGGCACCAAACTCTGCGATATCTGCAAGCAGCACGGTTGTTTTCACAACATTGCTCATATCAGCTCCCGCCGCTGCGAGAATGTTCTTGATATTGGTCAGGCTCTGTCTGGTCTGCGTTGCGATATCCTCTCCCGCAAATTCTCCTGTTGCCGGATCGATCGGAATCTGCCCGGATACATAAATGGTATTTCCTGCCTGTATGCCTTGCGAATATGGCCCGATCGCTGCCGGTGCGTTATCTGTATGTAATGCTTTATTCATCATAATCTCCTTTGTGCTGATTACATGTTACTGTATGCACATTGTAGCATATCCATTCATCGTTTACGCATCCAATTTCAGTATGCCTTTTTGGAATACTGATAATCTTTTTATCAATTTTTCATTTTTTCAACCGGATTTTATAATGACATCATAAAACAACGTTATTGCTGAGCACAAAAGGGGGCAATCATGAACAAATCAAAAGCAAGTGAACTTTTCGGTTTCGGAAAAGGCTGGGGAACGATCATCTACTGTCTCGTCATGTTCTGGTTCTACGCAGGCATGGTCAATGACAGCTCCAACATCGTTGCACCGGCAGTAGCAGAAAAACTTGGCATCCAGGCAGGAAGCGTCCTGAGTATGGGTACTGTAGCGGCCATGGTCGGCGTTATCTTCTTCTTCGTCATGGGCGCGATCAACCGTAAGATCGGTCCGAGGATCACATCCTTCATCTGCCTGATCTTAGGCGGCATCGGTTACTTCGGCATGGGTCATGCAAACAGCCTTGCACAGTATGCGATCTCTCTTTGCATCTGCACCATCGGCTGCATGAGCGCAGGCTACATCGCAGGTGGCGCACTCGTTGCACAGTGGTTCCCGAAGAAAAAAGGTATCGTTATGGGTTACACCACAATGGGCCACAACATGGCGACCGGTTTCTTCGTACCGCTCATCAACTTCCTGGTAGCAAAACTCGGCGTTACAAACGCAGTTGTATTCCCGGCGATCCTCGTTATGATCGTTGGTGTCGTCGGACTCCTTCTGATGAGAAACACTCCGCAGGAGCGCGGCATCAATCCGGATAACGTATCCGATGAAGTTTACAAAGCAGAATACTTCCAGGAAGAAGTAGACGACGACGCAGGCTGGACCGTTAAGAAGCTGTTCAAGAGAAGAACCTTCTGGCTTGTAGCAGTAGGCTCCGGCGGATTCCAGTTCGTATCAACCGTAATCATCACTCAGTTAGTAGTAAGAAATACACAGGTAGGCTTCACACAGAACCAGGCGATCGCGATCATGACGATCCTCGCATTCGCAGGTATCCTGGGATCCTGGATCATCGGTGTATTAGACCAGAAAATGGGAACGAAAAAGACCATGATCTTCTTCGGATTCTGGTATGCGGCAGCACTGCTCCTTGAAGTTACCGAGATCCGCGTACTGGTCATCATCTTCCTGATCATGTTCGCACTGGCGCTCGGCGGCTCCGCAAACTTTACAACATCCCTTCCGGCAGCGGTATTCGGCCGTCACGGATTTAAGAAGGTTAACAGCGTTCTGTTCCCGATCCAGGCACTGGTATCCTCATTCGGATTCCTGGTAAACGGACAGGTACTGAACGCAACAGGAAGCCTTAGAATGTCCTATGTCATCGCAGCCATCGCAGCGATCCTCGTTGTTGTGATCGTATGCTTCATCGATGAGCACAAATACAACCGTGACTTCATGACTGAAGCAGAGGCAGAAGCATTCACAAAACAGCTTGAGGCAGAATAATTTTAGACAAACATCAGATTATCAAAAAGGAGAATGGATCATGAGCATCACACCCAGAGAAAATATGCTGCGCGTTTACAGGCATGAAATGCCGGAATATGTACCAAATGGCTTTACAGACCTGATCATCTGTGATTCCTTCGGCGAACGTTACTTTGGCGAAGGATGCGGCAATGACTGGTTTGGCGTAGAGTGGACACACACACCGGAATTAAAATCCCAGACACCGACACCGTTCAAGGAGCTTTTAGAGGATCTTGAGGATTGGCAGGATACAGTCAAGCTTCCGGATCTGGACAGCTATGACTGGGAAGCGATCGCTGCCGATATGACCAAAGACTGGGATCGCGAAAATAAAGTATCTCTGTGCATGCTCTTAGAAGGTCCGTTCGAGCGGATGAGCAGTCTGATGGGATTTGAAAATGCGGCTTGCGCATTTTATGAGACACCGGACGAGGTGCATGAACTGTTCGAAGCAATCACCGAGCACAAGTGCAAATACATCCGCATCCTGAAGAAATATTTTAACTTTGACATTATTGCATTCCACGATGATTGGGGCGATAATAGTAATATGTTCTTCGACATGGAGATGTGGCGCGAGTTCCTCAAGCCATACATCCAGAAAGTAATCGATGTTACACACGAGGAAGGTATGATCTTTGAGATGCATTCCTGTGGTTATATCTATCCCTGCATCGCAGACCTGGTAGAGATGGGCATCGATTCCCTGCAGCCGCTTCAGTGCTGCAACCCTGTTGCCCAGATCAAAGAAGAGTTTGGTGACAAGATCGTCTTAAGTGGTGCGATCAATTCTCAGGGTGTCTTAGAACAGCCGAACGCAACAGATGACGAGATCCGTGCAGAGATCGACCGGGCACTCGATGAGATGGCGCCGGGCGGCGGCTATGTAGCTCTGGTTCCGATCATTAACGAGCATGTACTGGATGTTGTTATCGATGAAGTCGCATCCTATGGAGCAAACTTCTACTCGAGGGAATCAGTGTATGCATAATGTAGATGTCAGAAACGTCAGTCTGGGACAGATCCTGTATTTTATCAAGGTCGCGGAGACCATGAACATATCCAAGGCCGCAGAATACTTCCACCTGACACAGCCGGTTTTGTCCAAAAAGATGGCAAGTCTTGAAAAGCAGCTTGACCTGCAGCTTTTTATTCGAACCAACCGACTGGTATCTCTGACACCTGCAGGTAAATACCTGTATGAAAAATGGAAAGACATGGTCAGCCAGGTAGAGGAAGACATACAGCAGGCCCATGTCCTGCAGACCGGACGAAGCAAAAGTCTTGTCATTGCATGCATGGACTCCTTCCGGCCGGAAACCTTTCTCGTTCCGCTGATCGAGAGCTTCCGGGCTGCGCATCCTGACATTCATCTGCGGATCGAATCCGATGCGGCACATGACATACGCTCTCTGCTGCAGAACAATGAAGCAGATATCATCTTTTCCATTCAGTACGATTTTGAAAACCGGGACATGGATCAGATTACATGTCGTTTCTTCGGCGAGACCCCACACTGTGCCTGCATGAAACGGTCAAATCCTCTGGCCAAAAAAGAGCATCTTACCATGGATGATCTGAAGCTCTCGGATTTCATATGTATCTCACCACAGGTCCTGCCGGAATATGTACACATGCTGCATGAGCTGTGTGCGCCCTACGGATTTGTTCCAAATATCACAAATTATGTTACGTCCGCAAATTCGCTGACCCTAAACATTTATTCCGATCAGGAAATCTTCATTTGTGATAAATATTATGCAGACGGCAATTCCAGGGATCATGTACTGATTCCGATCTGCGACACGGCAAGTCACATTGTGGCGGCGTGGCGAAAGGATAATCCAAAAAAATATCTAACCGATTTTATTAAAACAGCAGAAGAGGTGTTCCACCGTTAATGGCGGAACACCTCTTTTGTGTTTGTTCTATGGCACCAGGTGCCTTATTTCATTTCATAGAGACCCTTTAAGATCTTGATGATCTCTTCTTCGCTCCAGTCGGAGGAGTTGATCACCATGTCGTAGTCCGATGGTTTTCCCCAGTCCTTGTCAGTGAAGAAGCTGTAATACGACTTTCTCTGGCGGTCTGTTTTGCGGATCAGCTCGGAAGCTGCCCGCTCGCCTAAGTTTTCACGCTTCATCACGCGCTCGATCCGATCATCCATCGAAGCTGCGATGAATACAGAGATCACATTCAGATCAGGCTCTTTTTCGAGGATCGCATCCGCGCATCTGCCGACAAATACACAGGAGGATTCTTTTGCCTTCTGCAGGATGAAGTCTTTCTGCAGTGCAAAGAGGATCTCGCTGCTGGTCTTTCCGTAAAACCGGGGATTGGATCCTTCATAAAAAACAGGACGGAACATCGGATTCGGCAGTCTCTCATCACTTTTTTCCAGAAGATCTGCCGGAAGGTCTGTTTCCTTAAGCGCTTTTGAAAGAATGTCCTTGTCATAATAAGGAATGCCCAGTTCCCCCGCGATCCGTTGTCCAATGTCACGACCGCCGCTGCCAAACTGTCTGCCGATACATAAAATCGTATTCTTTTTCATCGCTGTTTCCTTTCTCTCAAAACGCACCTGTTCACGGATCATCCGGAATCTTTCTCTTCTTCCGTAAAACGCTGTCCCTTCTTACATACGATCCGGTCAAACAATGCGAGCGTGCCGGGCAGGATCAAAAGAATCAGGATGACTGCCGTCAGCGATCCGATCGAGATCGTGCTGCAGATCTCTCCGATCATCGGATCTGCAAATGCATAGCTCATGATGAATGTCACGACGATCAGGATCAGTCCCGATGTCATGATCGTATGGATCGATCCGTCGTATGCTGCCAACAGAGATTCCTTAATCCCCTTCGACGTTCGGTTTTCCCGGTAATGGTTCGTATACAGGATTCCATAGTCGATCGTCGCACCCATCAGAATGCTCTGTACGATCAGAAGCGCCAGGTAATTGATGCTTAAGTCGCGCAGACCCATGCTTGTCATCATCACATAGACCGCCGTCTGGATCAACAGGACCAGAATGATCGGCACTGAGAGTGCACGGAATGTCAAAAGCACGACCAGAAAGATCGCCAGCGCGGTCAGCAGTGAGATCTTATTCAACTCTGACCGGAAGGATTGCGACATCTCGTATGCCATTGCAGAATTCCCGATCAGATGATAGTTCCCTTCCCCAAGCGTCTCGTTGCAGCGCTTCGTCAGTTCTCCGATGTAGGCAAACGTCTCATCCGACTCTGCCGGGAGCCATGCGGAGACCAGTGCGAGAGAATAATTCGGTCCTACCAGCTGCTTGGCTGCATCCTGAATCTCTTCCTGTGCATCGGCGAGATCATTTCTCACATCCGCATCAAAGAAATCTGCAAACCTTGGATCCTTCATCGCTTCATCATTCAGGCAATCGACAAATTCCTGAAAGGACATTGTCCAGTTATTATTATAAGCCTGTTTGCTGAAATAATAAATATATAAAAGTTCCAGCTGGTTCAAATTCATATCGCCGCCAAGACCTTCCATCAGGTCCATCATCTCCTGCGGCGTATATTTTTTACCTGACAAGACCGCATCGACGATCTTAAGACCTGATTCCAAGTCCTCTCTGCTGTCGGCATCGATCCGGTCTGCCATCTCAGGATCACTTAAGACTTCGTCATTGATGAAATGCAGGAAATCTGCCGGGCTCATCGCCCATCCGTCGGTCCGTCCATTTTTATACAGATAGATCGTATACAGCATTCTGGCCTGATCGTCCTCCATCCCCAGAAGGTCTGCCATCTCACCTGCCGAATATGCCTTGCCCGATTTTGCGGCATCCATGATTTTCTTTAAAGTCTCCAGCTGTGAGAGTTCCGATGCACTCATCGAGCCGGAGAACTGATCCTTGTTTGCAAGGATATGGGAAACGACCGTATAAAGCGAAAGCTTGTAGCTGCTACTGTTCTTTCCGATCGCATCGTATGCGTACAGGAGTGCCATGTTTTCCGCATCCATACCGAACAGATCCGCCGCCTGTGAAGCATCCAGCTTCGCACCGGAAATGGTCAGCTGCATCATTGCCTGCAGCTGTTTCAGATTGGCGATCTGCTCTGTGCCGAGCATGGAACCATACTGTGCGTCGGATGCAACATCTGCGATCAGGAAGTCCACAAATTCCGTTTCTGACATTGTTACGCCTGCTGCCTTGGCAGCAAGTTTTTCCATGACACGTGCTTCCACCATCTTTGCGACTTCTGCCTCGGAAGGTGTCGCTTGTGCCACGGCTTCCTGTGCCGCAGCTTCTGAAGCCTTTTTAATGTCTTCGATTGCCTTCGCTTTTGCAGCCTCGATCTGTGCCTGCATTTCCGCAATCTCTTGCGGAGACATGCCCGCCATCTCTTCCGGAGAAGGCATCATGGAAGCCATCTGCTTCTCAAGCTCTGCCTGCATTTCAGCCGCCTTTTTCTCAGCAGCCGCTTTTGCCTTCGCCTCAACATCGGCTGCGATCTCTGCTTTAATCTCTTCGATTGCTTCCTGCTGCAGTGCGCCCATTTCTGCCTCGGACAGATCTTTGCTGGCCTTTAGCATAAACAACTGCTGCACGTCACTTTCTTTCATGGAAAATGCACTTGCCAGCGCGCCTGCACTCTTCTGCTTAGTGATCTCATTCTTGTCCGCATAATGCGTAAGCGACTGCATCTGACTTTTCTGATCCGCACTCATCTGCGATGCCAGTGTGTCGTTCGCAAGCACGTCGCTTGTCAGGAACGTGACGAGCTCCGGGAATGTTTTTGTCCCTGTATCCACATTGCCCTGTGCTGCAAAATACTGTGCGTACAGAAGCCTTGCCTGATCTGCATCCATTGAGAGGAACGAAGCCGTATCCTGATAGGTTCGTTTCGCATCGATCACATCCGGATCCGTAAAACCCTTTAGCTGTTCCATCTGCGCAAGGGTATCCGCATCAAACTCCGAACCGTAATCCGGATCCGTTGCAACATCGTTCAGGATAAAACCGATGAGTGTCCGGATATCGAGTTTTCCGGTATCGATCCCGCCGTTCTGAATATAATAATACAGGAACAGATCTCCCGCCTGATCGCGATCCATATCGAAAAATGCTGCGAGTTCATCGATGGACATCGCCGTCGTCAGGCGTTTTTTATTCGCAAACTTTTTGATCTGACTCTTGTTGTCTTTGACATCATCACTGATCTCATCAGCGAACGTCTCATTTTCCAGGACATCATCTGCAATGAAATTCATCAGATTTTCCGCATCGATCCTGCCGGTCGCGCCATCCATGAAATGATAATAGAAAAGCATCTGCATGACATCGTCAGTCAGCTTCATTTCCTCAGAATCAAAGCCATCCATATCTTCAAGCTCTTCTGTCAGCTTAGCTGCGCGGTACTGCTTTCCGATCGTTGTACCATAAGACATCACGCTGTCCACTTTTTTATCATCATCAAGTTCATCCAAAAGCGCAGCGACTTTTTCCTCGTCCTCATTGTGGTACAAAAGAACGATCTGGTTGGTGTTCGGGAAGATCTCGTTGATCTTACCTGTGGCATTGTTGATATAGGTAATATCCGTGTTGCCCCTTGCAAAGAAAGACGCGATAAATAAAAACGCAAAGACCGGTACGATCAGGCGCCGGAACCGATAGCTGAAATTTGCCAGCGGTTTCATCGGCGGGTGCGGTACCTTTTTCCCGAATTTATGGATCCATTTATCAAATATAAGGATCAGTGTCGGCAGAACACAGAATACGCAAATCATGCTGAGGAACACGCCCTTCGCGAGAACGACACCCATATCCTGTCCGATCTTAAAGCTCATAAAGACAAGCACAAGCATGCCGACGATCGTCGTGACCGCACTGCTTGAGACAGAAGAAAAGACATTTTTCAGCGTGTTTTTCATCGCCCGGCGACGGTCGATCGTAAGCTGCAGTTCCCGCCGGTACTGGTTCATCAGAATGATCGAGTAATCCATCGAAAGCACGAGCTGCAGGATCGCTGAGATCGAATAGGTCGTATCCGAAACGCCCGAAAGAAATGCATTGGTCCCCATGTTCAGCAAGACAGCGATTCCGATCGTAAAAAGGAATAAGAACGGTTCCACCCATGACGGACAGAGCACAAAAAGAATTCCGATAAGGATCACCAGTGCCGCAATGATCCCAACGACAGGCATCTCTGTCTCCGTACTGTTGCTCACCTCAAACTCTGCTATGTATGAATCACTATCAACATACGTCTCATCCAGAGCATCCTTGACCGCAGCAACTTCCTCGCTCTTGTTTTCATACGGAACGGTCAGTTCATAAAGCGTATACTGATCCCTGTTATACGCTTCATCATCTGCCTCATACGTAACATCATCCACATATGTGATCTCTTCAAGCGTGTCGCAAAGCGGCTCTTTTTCATCTTCGGAAAGTCCGGTAAACATGATGCGGATCGTTGAATCATTCATCGCGGAATCCGGGAACTCCTCTTCCATCTTGTCGACACCGATCTTCATGGAAGAATCATTCGGCAGAAACTCCGCCATGTCCGTAATGATGTTCACTCTGGGCATCAGAAAAAGACTGACTGCCGTCAGTACTAGAAAGATAATAAATATGATCTTATTCCGGTTCACCAAAAATTCTGCAAGTTTTTTCATGTCTCTATCATACATACAACGAGTCCTGTCGTTCAATCAACATTGTTGTAACATATGTTTCTTTTTAAGACACGTGTTGCAGAAGTCGGGTGGGGTGTGGTATGGTTGGGGGGAGGAATGTTTGACTTGGCTGTAGCTTGGCTTGATACACAGCTTGGTTGGGGCTTGTAGTAGAAAAATCCTTCCTTTTCTCTTATTTTGCTACTTTTACGACCTCAGAAACGTCGTGATTTAGCAAGTGGAGTAGATATATTCACATCACTTGCTATTTATCTACTTTTGCGAGCCCTGAAACGTCGTGACTATAAGGAGGACACCATGAAGAATACAGATCCACGCACCATATTCACAAAAACAATGCTTAAGAATGCCTGCTGCGACTTGATCGAAACCAAGCAAATTGCAAAAATCACCGTCAATGAGCTTTGCTCAAAAGCAGGTGTGAATCGCTCTACCTTTTACCGCTACTATCCAGACATCTATGCACTCTGGGCTGAAATTGAGGAAGACTGCTTTGCGGATCTGATCAATAGAATCGATCTGCCCAGTGCCCGCAATCCGCAAGCCTTTTTCAACGATCTGTTTGGCGCAATCAAGGCAAATTCCATTCTGTCGCCGACCGCTTTACAACACGCAGACTCCACACATCTCATCCCCAGAATCATGGCACACTATGAGAGAATCGCATTCTCCATCTGGCAGACCAATCAACCGGATCTTTCCGAACGCCAGCTTGAATACCGCTTCTCGATTCTTCTTGGCGCGCTCACCGCAACTGTCCAGGAGTGGATCAAAAACGGCATGAAAGATTCCAGTGACTCGATTGCCGAAATGATGAAAGAACTAGGCTTCTGGGGGCTTTTTGAAGCGTAAATCATTTCTTCTTCATCTGGAATTCAAGAGATCTCTCATCACTCCACAAGACGACTTCCCCTGCTGCCAACGACTCGGCAACACGGATGATTCTCTGATTAGAGGAACCGCGAAACTGCAGGCTAAGATCCCGCTTGTCCTGTTCGAACTCCCCATCCACAAGGATATCAATCAGCGAAAGCATCTCGTCCGTGACATCACATCGGGGATGGTTGTCAGAAAGACTTTCATCATTCTGTTTTATGACACATTTTTGTTCCCCAGTAAGCTCCTCGAACAGATACCCCGAAAAGCACCAGATATCTTTCTTCGGAAAATATTTTCTGACATCCTTCAAAAGCTCGACCAGGACCTTCTGATTCTCCGGCTCGAACGGCTCACCCCCCAGGATTGTCAGACCACGAACATAATCCGGCTTCAAAGACTTTAGGATTTCATCCCGCGTCTCTTCCGCAAAAGGCTTTCCATATTCAAAAATCCAGGTCTCCGGCTGAAAGCAGCCTTTGCAATGGTGCCTGCATCCGGACACAAAAATGGTTGTCCGAACCCCCGGACCATTTGCGATATCACAAGTTTTGATCTCTCCGTAGTACATACTTTTCTTCTCTTTCAATTAGGTGTGGGTTTTTGGCTCCGTCAGATGGGCTCCACGCCCGCGTAACTTGCTTAAAAACCCAAGCACCGCCAATATCGCTGCGGTCTGGGCCAGAGGCGCCACTTCCCGGGCTCCAGACCCATAAAAAAGTAAGTTTCACCCGCCATCACTTCATAACCGACCTCCGCGGGTATTTAGCCCCATCTCATGGGCTCCACACCCGCGCAGCTTGCTTTCTTGCCCATATATCTGAAAACAGAGATCGCACACAGCCTCTGCCATGCGCGATCCATAAAAATAATTTGTGTTTCCTAACGCTTTTCTCTTACAGATGCAGCACGCGGTCTTTGATTTCCTGCGTACGGCCCTGATTCCAGAACTGGCTGCCGATGTAGCCACAGGTGCGGCGTGCGACATTCATCTTGCTCTGCTCGCGGTTGCCGCAGCTCGGGCATTCCCAGATCAGCTTGCCATCTTCCTCGATGATCTGGATCTCACCTGTATAACCGCAAACCTGACAGTAATCACTCTTGGTATTCAACTCTGCGTACATGATATTGTCATAGATGAACTGCATCACTGAGATGACCGCATCCAGATTGTTTTCCAGATTCGGCACTTCCACATAACTGATCGCGCCACCCGGAGAAAGCTCCTGGAACTCAGACTCGAATTTCAGCTTTGTGAATGCATCGATTTCTTCGGACACATGTACATGGTAGCTGTTGGTGATGTAGTTTTTATCTGTCACGCCATCGATCACGCCAAAACGCTTCTGCAGGCATTTTGCAAATTTGTAAGTCGTGCTCTCAAGCGGTGTGCCATAAACGGAATAATCGATGTTCTCTTCTGCTTTCCATTTTGCGCATGCATCATTTAAATGCTTCATGACATCAATCGCAAACTGCTTTGCGAACGGATTGGTATGTGTCACGCCCTTCATGTAGCGTACACATTCGCTCAAGCCGGCATAGCCCAGAGAAATGGTGGAATATCCGCCGTAGAGAAGCTTATCGATCGTCTCACCCGGCTCAAGTCTTGCCAGTGCGCCGTGCTGCCAGAGGATCGGTGCCACATCCGACGGGGTGCCCAAAAGTCTTTCGTGACGTGCGCGCAGTGCGCGGTGGCACAGCTCCAGGCGCTCATCATAGATTTCCCAGAACCTTTCTTCATTTTTCTGTGCACTCAGCGCAATGTCTACGAGGTTTAAAGTTACCACGCCCTGGTTGAAACGGCCGTAGTATTTTCTCTGGCCCGGAACATAGTTTTTCGCATTTGCGATATTCCCGATGCCTGCCTCTGTAAAGCGGTCCGGTGTCAGGAAACTTCTGCAGCCCATGCAGGTGTAAACATCACCCTTTTTGAGCTCGATCATTTTCTTTTCGGAAATGTAATCCGGAACCATACGTTTCGCGGTACATTTCGCTGCAAGCTGTGTCAGATCCCAGTACTTGCTGCCTTCACGGACATTGTCCTCTTCGAGCACGTAGATCAGCTTCGGGAATGCCGGAGTAATGTAAACGCCCTTTTCATTTTTGATGCCTTCGATACGCTGCTTCAAAAGCTCTTCGCAAAGCATTGCCAGGTCATCTCTAAGCTGTCCTTCCGGAACTTCATCGAGATACATAAAGATCGTGATGAACGGCGCCTGGCCGTTTGTCGTCATCAGGGTGATCACCTGATACTGGATCATCTGCACGCCCTGCTTCACTTCTTTTTTCAGACGCATCTCTGCAATATTGTTGATAACCTCTTCCGATGCTTCGATGCCGTTTTCCTGCATCTCTTCTGCAACTTCGATGCGGTATTTTTCACGGCTGCACTGTACAAACGGTGCCAGGTGAGAAAGCGAGATGCTCTGTCCGCCGTACTGGGAACTTGCGATCTGCGCAACCGCCTGCGTCGCAATGTTGCATGCAGTGGAAAATGTATGCGGCTTTTCAATCATCGTTCCGCTGATCACGGTACCGTTCTGCAGCATGTCCTCTAAGTTGACAAGACAGCAGTTGTGCATATGCTGTGCAAAATAGTCCGCATCGTGGAAATGGATGATACCTTCTTCATGTGCCTTCCAGATATCCGGCTCGAGCAGGAAACGCTTGGTGATGTCCTTGCTGACTTCGCCCGCCATATAGTCTCTCTGCACGCTGTTGACAGCCGGGTTCTTATTGGAGTTTTCCTGTTTTACTTCCTCATTATCATACTCAAGAAGCGTCAGGATCTGCTGATCTGTCGAATTGGACTTGCGGATCAGCGCTCTCTTATAGCGATAGGTAATGTAGTTACGCGCAACGGCAAATGCACGCTGGTTCATGATCTGGTTCTCTACAAGGTCCTGGATCTCCTCTACGGAAAGTGCCCGGTTCATGCCTTCACAGATCGTATGCATATTTGCGGAAATGACTGCGATCTGCTCCGGTGTCATCCGCTCATTGTCCGCTACACTGTTGTTCGCTTTTTCGACGGCCGCTGTGATCTTGCTCAGATCAAATTCCATCTCCGTCCCACTTCTTTTGATGATTTTCATATTCCCTTTTCTCCCACTTCTTATCTTCTTTTTTTCGACTGCTTTTCTGGTAAAAGCCCTATATTTTTGCAAAATGAAAGACGGCACAGCCGGTACGCCGATGTGCCGTCTTCGTTTTCAAATTTTACAACATCTGGGTTTTAAACGCAACACAAAATACTACATATAGACATTTCTGTCAGTTTGCACAAATCGCCTGGATGTTCTATGCTTCGTTTTCTAACTTTTCGATCGCTGCATGGATCCGCTTTAAAGATTCCTCTTTTCCCAGAAGCTCCAGAAGCTCTGTCGCGCCGCCCGGTGTCATCTGTTTTCCGGAAAGTGCGGTTCTGACAGGCCACATCACAACGCCGTTTTTCACTTCTTTTTCAGCAGCAAAACCTTTCAGCAGCTCAAACAAAACATCGTTGCTATAGTCTTCCTGTGCTTCTAATACCGGCACCAGTTCTTTTAACACATTGAGAGATGTCTCCGGTGTGGATTTCATCTTCTTGTGCGCATACATGGAAACATCATAGTCCGGAACTTCCTCCAGGAAATCGATCAGGTCATGAATATCCGGGAAGATCTCGATTCTGGTCTGCACCATTGCCGCGATCTTTTTCAGGTCAAGATCTCTGGTCACGGTTTCCTTGATGTACGGAAGTGCCATCTCATAGAAACGCTCCGGATCCATTGCCTTAAAGTACTCGCTGTTCATCCAGCGAAGCTTGCCCATATCAAAGACAGCCGGGGATTTGTTGATGTGATGGTAGTCAAACTTTTTGACCATCTCTTCAAGTGTCATGATCTCCTGGTTGTCCTCCGGGCTCCATCCCAGAAGGCCGACAAAGTTGATCACGGCCTCGGTCAAAAATCCCTGCTCGATCAGGTCTTCGTAAGAAGAATGTCCGCTTCGTTTGGAAAGCTTCTGATGCTCCTCATTTGTGATCAGCGGGCAATGAATGTAAACCGGCTCTTCCCAGCCAAATGCCTGATACAGGCGGGTATACTTCGGTGCGGAAGACAGGTACTCATTTCCGCGGACAACATGTGTGATGTTCATCAGATGATCATCTACAACGTTTGCAAAATTGTAGGTCGGATAGCCATCGGATTTGATCAGGATCATATCGTCAAGCTCCGCATTCGGCTGGCTGATCTCACCGTAGATCTCATCACGGAAGGAAGTGGTTCCCTCGTTCGGAACATTTGCGCGGATGACATATGGTTTTCCTGCATCCAGGTTTGCCTGGATCTCTTCTTTGGACAAATGCAGGCAGTGCTTGTCATAGAAGCTGATCTCTTTATCGCCCACCTTCTGCTTTAAGCTTTCCAGACGCTCTTTATCACAGAAGCAATAATATGCTTCGCCTTTCTCGATCAGCTGTTTCGCATAGTCAAGGTAAAGACCGCTCTTCACACGTTCACTCTGAACATACGGGCCGTATGCGCCCTCTTTGTCCGGGCCTTCATCATGTACCAGACCTGTTTCTGCCAGGGTATGATAGATGATGTCCACTGCGCCTTCCATATAACGTTCCTGATCCGTATCCTCGATCCGGAGAACAAATTCTCCATCCTCGTGCTTTGCGATCAGGTATGTATAAAGCGCTGTTCTTAAATTTCCTACGTGCATCCGTCCGGTCGGGCTCGGTGCAAAACGTGTTCTGACTGTAGCCATGCTGTTTCTCCTTATTTATATATTCTCATTTGAGTTATTATAAATCCAACAGCTATCATATTACTCTATCGAAAAAACATGTGCAAGGGATAAATATATAGTATTTTTTTAAAAGTTCCTACGAGCGATGCCATTCGCAGAGCTCTTCGCGCTCTTGCTCATGCCGCGCTACTGTGTACGCACTCGCACTAAGGCTCGCAATACTCGCCAAGTGCTCCTAGTGTGTCGCGCTATAAAGCCGGAGCTTCACACGTCTGCAAGTGAGCAAGCTCCCTGCAGCCGATGAAGCCCCGGCTTTGCACCGCTCGTAGGAACGCACACGTAAAAGGGCACTACCTTAACCGATTCATTAAGTAGTGCCCCCTTACAGTTCGATTGGACTCATTCAGTTCCTCCTTGAGTTCCTTCTTCTCGTCCTGTACCAGATTTCCTTCTCCTTGGATATCGATGACATCCCGGGAAACCTTCTTTATTCAATTGATCACAACCGTTCCTTCCTCTTATTCTTCTTCCTGGCTTTGTACTGGCAACCCCCGAGGTTCCTTACTTTTTTCTAAATAGCCCAAGGTTTTTGATTCAGAAGCGTTTGTTTTTTTCTGAGTACAATATAATCGAAAAACGGAGAATTGTCAATGTCTTGATTGACTTTTCTCCGCTTTTACTAATATTTTTCTCTCTTTTTGTGCAATTAATCTAAATTGTCTGAATATTCTACGATTCCGAAAATTTCTCTGTAACCGAAACAGTTTTTTAGTCGATTACTGACCGGACGGACGTTTACCCAATGTGACCGTAATGGTGTTCTCTTCATATTGTCCGTCATTGGCACGCTTAAATTTCAGCTCTACTTCTTTTCCTGCCTCACAATAGGACAGATCCGATTTGAGCTCGTCCATGGTAGAGATGTCATGTCCGTTAAAGCCGGTGATGATATCACCCTTCTGCAGACCTGCAGCTTCTGCTGCCGTTCCCGGTTCTACACGCGCGATAAAGATTCCCTCTGGCATATCATACGTCGCTGCTGCCGATGAAGTGACGACTACACCCGCGATGCCGTGGTATGCCTGTTCGGCTTCCGCTACCACTTCCCGTTCGATCAGGTCATTGATGATCGGTTCCGCAGTTGAGATCGGGATCGCGTATCCCATACCTTCTACGCTGGTATCTGTATATTTTACGGAATTGATGCCGATCACTTCTCCGACCGCATTCAAAAGCGCGCCACCGCTGTTGCCGGGGTTGATCGCTGCATCTGTCTGGATCAACGTATTAGTCATACTGTTCCCACTGTTATCCTGCGCCGTGATCTGTCTGTCAAGCGCACTGATCACACCGGTTGTAACAGACTGACCATATCCCAGTGCGTTACCGATCGCAATGGCCGGTTCGCCGACTCTTAAGGAAGAAGAATCTCCCAGCTTTGCAACACGGACCAGTTCTTTTGTACTGTCCTTCAGATCTTTTTTGGCTACTGTTACGACTGCAAGATCTGATCCCGGCTGCGTTCCCTTTACACTTCCTTCTGCGGTCTCATCATCCGCAAAGCAGACCGTCAGGGATGTTGCGCCTTCTACCACATGATTGTTTGTAGCAATGTACAGAAGGTCTGCGTCATCGGCCACGATGATTCCGGAGCCGCTTCCCTCACTCTGGTATTGATTCGGTGTGCCGAAAAAGTCATAGTATTCCGTCATGCCGATCGTCGTGATCGATACGATCGATGGCATTACTTCCTCTACCACATCCGAAACATCACTGACATAGGTTCCTTCCGTCCCGGACGTCTGTACCGACTGCAGGCTCTGTTCCGGCTCGGCGCTGATATCCTCAGTCTGGCGCAGCAAGGAGGACGTTTCCCCTGTCTCCTTATCAGGACTGCCATTGATCGCAAAAACGATCCCGCCTGCGATCAGACCAAATACAACGGCAAACACCACACATTTGATCAGATTCAGTCCAAATCCACCTTTTTTCTTTTTCATTTCATTCTCTTCCATGATCTGTCTCCTATCCAGCCATAACGACAGCGTAAAAAGAATACGCTACGGATTTCTCCGTAGCGTATCATGAATTTGTGTTCAAACTGTGTTTTTTCTGTTTGTCTATACCCCGTCGTCGGTCTCTCCGTCGGATTCATCGGTATCTTCTCCGTCCCCGGTATCTTCCTCTTCTGGCGAAAGTGATGCCGGTGCATTACCGCTGAAGTCATCACCCTCATTAAACTGATCGACTTCTGCGCTGTCTACCGTACATCCGGACCGCTCCACGATAATGTCACTATAATTCTGTACCGTATCGGACGGCTCATATTCTTCTGCTTCATACAGATACTCATGAAGCTCACTGACATTTGTCTCCAGATCACACGGGATAACCGAACTTCCTACAGAAGGAAGAGTACGCGTTGTCCTCTCAAACGGGAATCCGCGGCTGTCATCAAAGTCGTATCCAACCATAACTCGTGCCATCGAGATCAGATCTGCTTCCGAAAGGTCAGACTGGATATCCGGCATAACCGTCTTGATCAGCTTGTTCAGTGTCACCAGGTTAGCATCTTTGGCTTTTTCCATCATCTTCGAGAGAACGATTCTCTGCCGCTGTGCACGCTTGTAATCGCCTCCCTCAAGCTTACGGATGCGGGCATAGGAGACTGCCTGTACACCGTCGAGCGTATGCTCACCGAGCGAATCGATCATCGGAGATTCCCGATCCAGATACCAGTTCGTCTCATCAATAACGCGGTTCAGCTCTTCAAGCTCAGCTTCACTTGTGATCTCGACCGTCACGCCACCCATGATATCTACCGCTTCCGCAACTGAATAGAAGTCAAAGGTAATATAACTGTCAATATCCAGATCCAGATTCTTGTTCAGCATGGATACCGCACGCTCCGGACCGCCAAATGCATATGCTGAGTTTGCCTTGTTAAAGGACTTCTCTCCCTCCGGGCCGACATCCAGATAGGTATCACGGTAAACAGATACCAGCTTAATATCCTTCGTATCATTATTGATACTTACGATCATGATAACATCGCTAAGGCCGGTGTCCAGCTCGCCGAATTCACGGTTGTCCAGACCGAACAATGCGATCGTCGTATACCCGCTAAAGGAAGCCAGCGTTTCCTCATTCAGATCATTTTTATTAATATTATTCAGGCCTACCTGATTATACAGACCAAGGTTTTTCACAAAGATCATACCGATGATAAGCACCGCTACGATCACAACCTCGATCAGAAGTATGATCAGTTTTATCATTCGCCTTCTTTTTGCCATTTTCGTATCTCCATGTGTGCATTAAATGAAGTATCTATTTTTCAGGCGCATAAAAAGTCACGTAATATCATATGCTATTCTGACCAAAAAAACAACTCTAAAAATCATATTCTTTTATTTCTGTAAAAAAATGAGCGTTTAACTTGTCAAAAAAACGCATTATGTGTAAAATGCTTTTCATGAATAAGTATAATTATAATAGTATAAAAAACTTCATCCGGAAGATTGAAGGTCTGGCTGAAGTCCTTTGTTTTGCTATCATATATTTTCAGGTCTGGATTCTTTTCTACAGAAACGTGTCCGGAGAGAATACTTTTTATGGAAACGGAAAGTTTATTCTGATCGGCATCTATGCCGTTCTGGTTTACATTCTCTTCTTTTATTGTGATGCTTTCAAATTCGGATATCTGAAATTCATTGACGCATTGACAGCACAATGGATCGCGCTTGTCATTGTTAACATCATCTCATACTTTCAGATTTCCCTGATCGCGACACATATCCTGAATCCATTGCCGATGCTCCTTTTAACGATCATCGAATTTGCGCTATGTTTCGTTTTCGTCTATCTGTTTACCTATATCTATCACCGGATGTATGTTCCGAAAGATATGGTAATGATCTATGGCAATAAAAAGGCCATTACATTAAAGATCAAGATGGAGAAGCGTTCGGACAAATATCACATCTCAAAAGTCATCTCCGCATATTCTAACCGCGAAAAATTAAAAGAGGAAATGCGCAAGCATGACGCAGTTGTCATCAATGATGTTCCGGCCGAGATCCGTAATGACATCCTGAAGTTCTGCTACGGGGAACAGATCCGCGCTTATGTTGTGCCAAAGATCACCGATATCATCATCAGCGGCAGTGAAGACATCAACTTGTTTGACACGCCACTGTTCCTTGTAAAAGGTAACGGTCCTACACTGATGCAGCTTTTTATGAAGCGTCTGTTTGATATTATCCTTTGCGTCATCGCACTGATTCCGGGTCTGCCCATCATGCTGGTCGTCGCGATCATGATCAAGCTCGATTCCAAAGGACCTGTGTTCTTTAAACAGGAACGGATCACGAAAAACGGCCGAAGCTTCCAGATCCTGAAATTCCGCAGTATGATTGAAGGAGCGGAAAAAGATGGTGTTGCGCATCCTGCTGAAGACGAAGATCCGCGTATCACACGCGTCGGCAAACGGATCCGGAAAAACCGGATTGATGAGCTCCCGCAGATCTTCAACATCTTAAAAGGTGACATGAGCATCGTCGGTCCCAGACCGGAGCGTCTCGAACATTATGAAAAATACAGCAAGGAAGTTCCGGAATTCTACTACCGAACGAAGGTCAAGGGTGGTCTTACCGGATATGCGCAGATCTACGGAAAATACAACACATCTCCTTATGATAAGGTCCGCCTGGATCTGATGTATATCGAAAACTACTCTTTGATCCTGGATCTGAAGCTGATCCTGATGACACTTCCCACACTGCTGAAACGTGAATCAACAGAAGGGTTTGACAAAGTCATCCGGGTCGAAGAAGTCATCCAGCTGCTTGAGGAAGAGAATAACGGAAATGAAGAATAAAAGGTGCCAGGTCATAATGATATGCTACCCCCAAGTAGGACAATGAAATATAAAACCTACTTGGGGGTATTTCTATGTCCAGAAAAAGTAAGATTGATCCTGAAGAAAAGGTAA
>JAZQEX010000056.1:0-3342 GCA_045539215.1 Eubacterium sp.
GTGTTTTGGAACAAAACCACGGTGTAACCAGACGAAAAGTTCCAAAAATTAAGCATGGTGACGAGTGATAGGGCAGTTTTGGAACAAAACCACGGTGTAACCAGACGAAAAGTTCCAAAAATTATGCTTGATGGCCAGTTATAGGGCAATTTTGGAACAAAACTACGGTGTAACCAGACAGAAAGTTCCAAAAATCAAGCGTGTCGGCGAATGGCAGGGCAGTTTTGGAACAAAACCACGGTGTAACCAGACGAAAAGTTCCAAAAATTATGCTTGATGGCCAGTTATGGCGGCTGGCAATACATTAAAAAATAGATGAGCCAGGCTCATCTATTTTCATATGTGACGCTTATTTAATATAGACAAAAACGTATCAGTTTCGGCCAAACTCAGAAAGCACCAGACCGTCGTTGCGCTCAAGTGTCATGCCGACACTCCATTCATTAACGAACAGAAGCAATGGCTGTCCTTTCAGGTTCTGTACCTTCTTCATATCGGAAGTACCGACCAGATGATCCAGATCGCCTTCCATCTCTTCGATCCACCGGATATATTCATACGGCAGATTTTCAAGACGGATGTCGACATTGTACTCGCTCTCTAAGCGGAACTTTAAAACATCAAACTGCAGTACGCCGACAACGCCGACGATGATCTCTTCCATACCGGCATTGATATCCTGGAAGATCTGGATCGCACCTTCCTGCGCGATCTGTGTGATTCCTTTTACAAACTGCTTACGCTTCATGGAATCGATCAGGCGTACCTTTGCGAAATGTTCCGGCGCAAAGGTCGGAATGCCTTCAAACGCGAAATGCTCTTTTGCAGTCGTCAGTGTATCACCGATCGAAAAGATACCGGGATCAAATACGCCGATGATGTCGCCTGCATAGGCTTCTTCGAGCAAATGCCGTTCCTGCGCCATCAGCTGCTGGGACTGGGCAAGCTTGATCTGTTTGCCGCCCTGTACATGGAAGACCTCCATGCCCGGTTCATATTTTCCAGAACAGATCCGCATAAACGCGATCCTGTCGCGGTGTGCCTTATTCATATTTGCCTGGATCTTAAATACGAACGCAGAGAATGTCTCATCGAACGGATCCACCACGCCCTGATCAGAGGTTCTCGGAAGCGGAGATGTCGTCATTTTCAGGAAATGCTCGAGGAAAGTCTCCACGCCGAAATTGGTCAGCGCTGATCCGAAGAATACCGGCGACAGTTCTCCCTTAGAAACCAGCTCCTGGTCAAACTCAGCGCTTGCGCCATCCAAAAGCTCGATCTCTTCTTCCAACAGTTCTCTCTGGTCTGCACCGATGATGCCGTCAAGCTCCGGTGCATCCAGCGGATATTCTTCCTCTTTTCCTTCCTTTGTACCCTTCTGGGTATCGGAAAACAGCTTTACATTTCCGGTTCCGCGGTCATAAACACCACGGAATTCCTTTCCTGATCCGATCGGCCAGTTGATCGGACAGGTTGCGATACCAAGCTCCTTCTCGATCTCATCCATCAGATCAAAGGTATCCTTCGCATCGCGGTCCATTTTGTTGATAAAGGTAAAGATTGGGATGTGGCGCATGACACAGACCTTGAACAGTTTTCTTGTCTGCGCCTCAACACCCTTAGATCCGTCAATGACCATCACCGCCGAATCTGCTGCCATCAGTGTTCTGTAAGTATCCTCTGAGAAGTCCTGATGTCCCGGTGTATCCAGGATGTTGATGCATTTTCCTTCATATTCAAACTGCAATACCGATGAAGTAACGGAGATACCTCTTTGTTTTTCGATCTCCATCCAGTCTGATACGGCATGCTTTGCTGTTGCCTTTCCCTTAACAGAGCCGGCCTGATTGATCGCGCCACCGTACAGCAGGAATTTCTCTGTCAGTGTCGTCTTTCCCGCATCCGGATGCGAAATGATCGCAAAGGTACGGCGCCGTTCTATCTCATTTTTATAATCTGCCACGCATATTCTCCTTCGTGTATGATTCAGTCACTTAATTTAAAATAACGGTTCTCCGGCAATTTCCGGTTCGACCGCAAGCCATGATAACACAGTCTGGCCGATGTCTGCAAATGTTTCCCGCGTTCCGAAGTTTGTACCACTTTCCACCGGCAGGTTTTGAGCCGCGATCAGGAGCGGAATGTACTCTCTGGAATGGTCTGTCGACGCCGTTCCCGGATCACATCCATGGTCAGCCGTGATCATCAAAAGATCGTCCGGGCCAAGCTTTTCCAGGATACGCGGAAGCTGTGTATCAAAATAGGTCAGCGCCGCTGCATAGCCGTCTACGTCATTCCGGTGTCCGTATAACATATCAAAATCGACCAGGTTCACAAAGCAGATGCCGTTAAAATCCCGATCCATCCACTCGATCGCACGCTCGATCCCGTCTGCATTGTCCTTTGTCCTGACAAATTCAGTGATCCCTTTCCCGGCAAAGATGTCATTGATCTTTCCGATGGCCAGCACATCTTTTCCGGCAGCTTTGATCTGATCAAGCATCGTTGTCTTCGGCGGTTGCAGTGAGTAATCATGTCGGTTTGATGTCCGTGTAAAGTTGCCCGGCGTTCCGATAAACGGTCGTGCGATCACGCGGCCGACCCCAAGATCCCCCTGAAGCATTTCCCGGGCGATCTCACAATATCTGTAAAGCTCCGGCACAGGAACCACCTCTTCGTGCGCCGCGATCTGGAACACAGAATCCGCTGAGGTATAAATGATCAGCGCGCCGGTCTCTAAATGCTCCCTGCCGTAATCTTCGATGACCTGTGTTCCGGAGTAAGGCTTGTTACACAGAAGCTTTCTACCGACAGCCGCGGAATATTTCTCCATAAACTCTTCCGGGAAGCCATTCGGAAATGTCGGCATCGGCTTTTCTGAAACAAGTCCTGCGATCTCCCAGTGCCCGGTCGTGGTATCTTTCCCGTCGGAGCGTTCCGCAAGGCGCGCATATGCATACCGCACCCCATGATGATCTGCGGCTGCTTCCACAGACTTCTCCGGCTCTACACCGTCGATCTCAAAAAGGCCAAGTGATGCCATATTCGGCACATGGAGCTTATCGCTTTTCCTGCAGGTTCCAAGCGTATTGCTGCCTGCGTCACCGAACCGGTCCGCATCCGGCATTTCTCCAATTCCAAAACTGTCCAGTACGATCAGGAATACTCGTTTCATGATTACCCTCCTGCGTGAACTCTTCACCATATTTTTGTACGCAGAAAAAGCAGCCAAAGGGCTGCTTTTTTCTTAGTTGTATTTGCGTTTTCTGGCCGCTTCAGATTTTTTCTTACGTCTTACGCTCGGCTTTTCATAGTGTTCTCTTTTACGAATCTCCTGCTGAA
>JAZQEX010000057.1:0-16809 GCA_045539215.1 Eubacterium sp.
TTCCTAAGACCGCTTGGCCTCCGACTTCCGTCAGCTCGGAGCACCGGCAATTCAAAACAGGGCTGTCGATACCGACAGCCCTGCCTTGATCAGTCATCAGTCCTGACTGGTTGATACATATTCTTCACTTACGTAGCCTTCTGAATCTCCGGACTTGACATGATACCAGCCATCTGTGTATCCGACTACTTCAAGCTCGTCGCCCGGGTAAACCGTCGTCACGTAGTCTGCTTCCATATCCTGCTCGGTACGGATTCTGAGTGCTTCGGTAGCATATACGGCTTCCGGCAGATCCTCAGTCTGCTCTTCGACAGCCGCCTCTGTTGCAGCCGCATCATCTGCAGGTGCTGCATCGGCTGGTGCTCCATCGGCCGGTGCGGCCTCAGCTCCATCTGCTGCCGCTGCTCCATCAGCACTGGCTGCTGCATCTGCCTCTGCGGCAGCGTCTGTCGTTGCATTTGCGCTGCTGGCAACTGACGCTGCCGCGCTCTTGATCGCCGCGTCATTGTCTGCGAGCCACTTCGCTACTGCGTCATCATGTGCTTTCTTAGCCGCCACAAAAGTCTCATCCGCAGCTGCCGCAGTCTGCTCTTCAGTCATATCTGCCTGAAGTGCCTTGACCACATCACCGTTGATGAAATCATTAACAGCCTGCTCAACCGCCGGATCGGTCTGAGTCACATGATATGTCCGGTTGAACTCTCCATAAGCATTTTCAATCAGATAAATGCCGGTCGCGTTCTTTTTAATATAGAAGACAGACGCTTCAGGATTCTGAACCTCTGAGCCCGCGTACTTCAGATGATCTGTAACGGTTACGAAATAGGAATCCTCTTCCGGTCCGTCAAAACGCTGACAAAGAATGTCATTATAGCTCTCGATATATTCGCTCTTTGCCTTGATCAGACCCTTCTCAAGATCTGTCATGTTCTCTGCATAAGTATCAAGCACCTCGACTTCACCGGACGCGCATGCAGAATAGTAGTTTGTGATCAGCGCGCTGATGTTCTCATCAACGACCAGCTCTTCCTGCTCAAGCTGCTCTTCCGCAACTTCCGCAGCCTTCTCCTCTGCCTGCTTGTTCTGATAGAACTTAAAGCCGATAAATGCAAGTATTGCGATAATGATAATGATCACGATGATCGTCGGGCCGCGGCGCTTTCTGTTGCGGGCCATCTTCGCGCGTTTGCGGTCTGTCGTATCCGCATTTCTTCTGTCGGTCTTTGCGCGCGGGGTGCCTTTTTCCACCTCCACGTGGTCAGCCTCCATGGACTTGTCCAAAACGGTTTCTTCTGAGACAAACTCAAAATCATCGTCCGGCTCTTTCAGCCCCTCATCGGCAAAATCTGTCATCTCCGGAGCTTCCGGATCAGCTACGTCCGCAAAGTCTTCTGTCGCATCCGCTGCTTCCGCAACATCAGCTGCCTCTTCTGCTACTGTCTCTTCCGCAAAATCCACGGTTTCTGTAGCCTCTGCAGCTGCATCTGCCGCTTCGGCTTCTGCTGCGTCCCCCTGCTCTGAAAGCTCTTCTGTCACCTCTTCTACTGTCTCATCTGCACTTTCTGCAAGCTCTTCATTTTTCTTCTTTTGGTCTAAAAACGGATCCATCTCTTCAGGATCCAGAACAGTCTGTTCTGATGCCGGTTCTGTGGCCGGCGTGTTTCTTTTGTTTCTTCTTCCGAATGCCATAGGACCTCCTAGATTTAATTCTTTGTTTCATTCACTGTCACGGTTTCAACTATCCATTCAGTTACTAGATAACTAACAAATTATAACATGAATTCGGTAAATGTAAAATGAAAATTGCCCCCGAACGCTTTTGCTCGAGGGCTTTTATATTTTCTTAATACTTCTTTTATGAAAATGCAACCGGCGGGAGTCGAACCCACATTACAGGAGTCGGAGTCCTGCGTTCTATCCATTAGACTACGGTTGCAAAAGCTGCTGATGCAATCAGCCTAGCTATCATAGCACATAGAATTTGAAAAATCAATCAATGTATGATACTTCCAAGAAAACAATTGCACATCTGTACGATTTAAAATAAAATGACTTTATACTGTTTTTAAAAACAAGGAGAAACGATTTGATCACAAGAAAAGGCATTTCGCTTGGCGAAGGGAAACCTGTTATCTGCGTTCCCGTCGTAGCAGAAAAAAAAGAAGAGATCCTCACACAGATCAAGTCACTTGCTGAGAATGGATTTTCCATGATCGAGTGGCGGGCAGACTTTTTTGCGCAGTTAAAAGACGCGGATGCAGTCCGCGCGCTTTTGGATGAAGCTCTGCCATTTCTTTCAAATACACTCCTGCTCTTTACGATCCGTACAAAGGCACAGGGCGGGCAGGCAGATCTTGGCGAAAAACTGATCGCAAATCTGGAGGCACTTGCCGCCGGACATGAGGCGGTGGATCTGGTCGATGTGGAATATCTTGAGTTTAAGCGTCCTGACAAGCATCTGAAACGTTTAAAAAAGCAGGACTGCATCGTCATCACATCGCACCATGATTTCCAGGAAACACCGGATCCGGATATGCTGAAAAAACTTGTGGCGCATATGTATACGGACGGAACAGACATCGCAAAGATCGCGGTTATGCCGGAGTCCGAAGCAGATGTATTAAACCTGCTTCGCCTGACAAATGAGGTTCATCGCGAGTGGCCCGACAAGCTCTTCGTCTCGATGTCCATGGGCGGCATCGGAAGCATCTCAAGAATCTGCGGAGAACTCTTTGGATCCTGCATCACATTTGGCAGCGTTGAAAAAGCTTCCGCGCCGGGACAGATCGAAGCTGAAAAACTGGCACAGGTTCTGGACGTGATCCATAACAGCCTGCAGCAATAGAGAATGCACTTTCCTGCAGAGATATTCACCTGCAGCAATAAGGAATCATTATGGCAAATAATATTTATCTCATCGGATTTATGGGCGTTGGAAAAAGCGCCGTTGCGAAAGAATTGCACCAAAAGCTCAATCTTCCTCTGATCGAGATGGATCAGGAGATCGTCGACAGACAGGGAATGGAGATCAGCGAGATCTTCGCACAGCACGGCGAGACATTTTTCCGGGATCTGGAAAGCGACCTGATCCGAGAAATCGCAAGCGGCGAAGACGCGATCGTATCGTGCGGCGGCGGTGCTGTTTTGCGAGAGGAAAACGTCTCCGCGATGCAAAACAGCGGCATGGTTGTTTTGCTGACCGCTGAACCGGAAACCATTTTAGAACGTGTAAAGGGCTTCTCGCACCGTCCGCTTTTAGAAGGAAAGATGAATGTCGAGGCGATCCGCGAGCTGATGGAACAAAGGAAACAGGCCTACGAAAAAGCCTGCCAGTTTTTTGTCCCAACGGATGGAAAGCGACCCGCGGAGATCGCGGACGGAATCGTAGTCCTGCGCGACCTGCGTGGGAATCCACAGGTTGTTTGACTATTTATGCACATCCTTTTATCATCTACTCATGATATGGATAAGGTATTAATTTTTCAAAAAATCACGGTAGCGTGATATTTTTTCAAAAAGATATCCATCGCTATAAATGGAGCAAACCAATATGAAGGAACTCACAACACAACCCAAAACTACAGGGCAGGCCGAACCTTTAGAGCAGGCCCAAGCCACGGATCATCCCGAAATTACTGGCCACACCGGTTTGACTGCTTTGATCGGCACGCCGGTGGCACACAGCATTTCACCGCAAATGCACAATGAAGCCTTTCGGCAGCTGGGGTTGGATTATGTTTATCTGGCATTTGATATCGCGCCGGAAGATCTGGCCGACGCTGTGGATGGATTAAAAAAAATCGGCATCCGCGGATTTAACGTGACGATGCCGCATAAGGTAGCTGTGGCAGGGCTGGTAGACGAGCTCACACCGGCTGCAAAGATCGCAGGCGCCTGCAATACCGTTATCAATGACGACGGGCATCTGATCGGGCATACGACGGACGGCATCGGATTTATGGATGCTGCAAGAGATGCCGGTTATGATCTGACCGGAAAGACGGTCACGATGCTGGGCTGTGGCGGCGCTGCAACCGCGATCTGTGCACAGGCAGCTCTTGATGGAATCCCGAAGATCCATATCATGAACCGCTCCGGCGGAGCTTCATTTTCACGGGCACAGGCCTTTGCGAAAAAAGTCTCAGATTCGTCTGACTGCATTGTAGATGTTTTACCGCTCGACAATCCCGACGCGCTGCGTGGCGCGATCGCGGAATCCGATATTCTGATCAATGCGACGAACGTCGGCATGGCACCTGATACAGACGGCTGCCTGATTCCGGATGCATCCTATTTCCATCCGGATCTGATCGTTTCAGACATCATCTACAATCCGCGCGAGACGAAACTGTTAAAGATGGCAAGAGAAGCCGGATGCGCTGCATTTAACGGCATGTACATGCTGCTCTTCCAGGGCGCTGCTTCGTTCAAATGCTGGACCGGACAGGATATGCCTGTCGAGATCATTCGCGAGAAATATTTTCGCTGATATTGTTTTCCTGTAGTACTGTTTTAAAAGGGGAAGAAAAATGAGTTTTACTTACATCGATCAATTACCGACACCTGATGAGATCAAACAGGAGTTTCCGTTATCGGAGACTGCACGCGCGGCAAAGATGGCGCGTGACAAGGAGATTTCCGCTGTCATCCGCGGTGAATCTGATAAGTTTCTTGTCATCATCGGACCATGTTCTGCGGACAACGAGGTTTCTGTCATGGATTATATCCATCGCCTCGTACCGATTCAGGCCGAGACAAAAGACCGCCTGATCATTATCCCGCGAATCTATACGAACAAACCGCGTACTACCGGCGAGGGATATAAGGGCATTGCCACCCAGCCGGATCCGGAGGCGCGTCCTGATATGCTGGCCGGCCTGATCGCCGTGCGCAAGCTGCACTTGCGCTCTCTTGAAGAGACCGGATTGTCTGCTGCAGATGAGATGCTCTATCCGGAAAACTGGGATTATCTGGATGACCTGATCTCTTACGTTGCGATCGGCGCGCGTTCTGTCGAGGATCAGCAACATCGCCTTACCGTCAGCGGCTTTGACGTTGCCAGCGGTATGAAAAACCCGACCAGTGGCGACTTTTCTGTTATGCTCAACTCTGTTTACGCGGCACAGCATCCGCATCATTTCGTTCACAGAGGATGGGAAGTTGATACGACCGGCAATCCGCTGACACATGTCGTGCTGCGCGGTGCCGTTAACAAACGTGGTGAAAGCACACCGAACTATCATTATGAAGATCTGAAACGCCTGATCGATATGTATGAAAAAATGGATCTTGTAAACCATGCATGCATCATCGACTGCAACCATGCAAACTCCGCGAAAAAATTCCGCGAGCAGATCCGTATTTCCAAAGAGATCCTGCATAACAGAAAGGAATCTCCTGCGATCAAGCGCCTTGTCAAAGGACTGATGATCGAAAGCTACATCGAAGAAGGCAATCAAAAGATCGGCGAGCACATCTATGGCAAATCCATCACCGACCCGTGCCTGGGATGGGAAGACACCAGAGACCTGCTCTACTACATCGCGGATCGTGTGTAAAAATAATAGCAAACAAAAAACCGCTGTATTTTGTCCCTTCAAAGGAGAAAACTACAGCGGTTTTTTCATTTTATTTTTACTGTTATCTGTTATCGACCATCTCCGGATGCATATCGTGCTCCATCAGGCGTTTCTTTGCTGCCTGCTCCCACTCGGTACCGGGCTTGCCATAGTTACAGAACGGATCGATGGAGATTCCGCCGCGCGGCATAAAGCGTCCCCAGACTTCAATATATCTTGGCTCCATCAGAGCGATCAGATCGTCCATAATCCGGTTGACGCAATCCTCATGGAAATCTCCGTGATTCCGGTAACTGAACAGGTAGAGTTTCAGCGATTTGCTCTCTACCATTCTGCGATCCGGAACGTAGGAGATCACGATGTTTGCAAAATCAGGCTGCCCTGTGATCGGGCAAAGACTGGTAAATTCCGGGCAGTTGAATTTTACAAAATAATCCCTGCCCGGATATCTGTTTTCAAAGCTTTCCAAAAGCCCCGGGTTGTAATCCGATTCATATGTTGTATTCTGGCTTCCCAGGTGGGTCATGTTTTCTTTTTCTCTCATTTATACTCTCCTAATCGGTCTCTCATATTCTCCGACCGTTTTGATTTCACCAATTCCCAGCCACTTACAGCGCCTGCTCCTTCGCATACTTTTTCCCGGCACTCCTTACAACGCCGGATCCTTCACGCCGTTTGCCGCAAATGCTTTCGCGCGGTCAATACAGGTCGCGCAATGTCCGCAGGGTCTCTCGCCGCCTTCATAGCAGCTCCAGGTCAGCTGATAGGGAACCTTCAGCTTTAACCCGATCTTAACGACCTCTGCCTTTGTCATGCCGACAAACGGTGCTTCGAGTCTTGCCTGATGACCGCTGCCCTCTATGATCGCCGCATTCATCGCGTCATAGAATTCCTGTGAGCAGTCTGGGTAAGCATGACCTGCCGCGTCATCCCGGTGTGCGCCGTAGCTGACGATCTCACACCCTTTTGAAAGTGCAACGCTCGCTGCCGCAGATAAAAACAGGCCGTTGCGGAACGGCACATAAGTAGAAACCGGTTTTCCGTCCTGTTCGTTTAACTGGCTCGCATAGTCTTCCTGCGGGATTTCCTGATCCGAATGCGATAAAAGCGAGCAGTCACTGTATTTGAAGATCGGTGTCAGATCAAGGTACAGATGCTCAACACCGTAATATTCTGCCAGCCGTTCAGAAGCCAGCAGTTCTTTTTCATGTTTCTGTCCGTAGGAGACCGAAAGTGCCACGACATTTTCTGCGCCATACTCTTTGCACAGCATCGCAAGAGATGTCGCCGAATCCACTCCTCCGGAAAGCAATGTCAATGCCTTCATGTTTCTGCCTCCGTCCTATCTGTGATTTCCATACAGACGCATCTGCAGCCCCGGATCCGTCCGGAACCGTCCGCGCAGTGTGCTGGTCTCTGTTCTCGCGTTTGGCTTTTTGATGCCGCGGGCTGCCATGCAGCCATGGTAGCCTTCCAGTACGACCGCCACATCTTCAGAGCCGGTGATCTCTGTTACAATCTCGGCGATATCCTGTCCGATGCGTTCCTGCAGCTGCAGTCTCTTCGACACCATGTCCGCGATCCGCGCCAGTTTACTCAATCCGATTACTTTGCCCTTCGGAAGGTATGCGATCGTCGCCTTCATATCGTACATCAGGATCATATGATGCTCGCAAAAGCTGAAGATATCGATATCCTTGACAATGACCATGTCATCATGCTTTTCAAAATCATCCATATCCTCTTCAAATGTCGTGTTAAACATTTCCGCGATCTCATGATTGGTGTACTGGATCCCTGCAAAGATCTCCACGCACATCCTGGCAACGCGCTCCGGTGTTGCCTTCAATCCCTCACGCTCCGGATCCTCACCCAATGCTTCAAGAATCCCCTTAATATGCTTTTTAATCGCTTCCTGATCAATTGCCATGGTTTTATATCCTTTCTAAAAGGCATGATTTTTGCCTGTGCTGCCTTTTTTAGTCCTTCAACATTATACGCCCCGCTTCTCCGGGTCCCATATGATCTTATGGATCTGCAGCTGCAGATTTACCTGGTCGAGGCGGTTTTTCTTAATAAATTCTACAATCTCTTCCGGATCGATCTCGCCGAAAACCGGAGATAAAAACACGTGACATCTCCCCTGCAGGTGTTCCCCCCGGATCACCTCAAGGGCACGCGCCAGATCCGCCGCACTGCCGACGACAAATTTCACGCTGTCATCTTCCTTCAGCAGGCGGAAGTTTTCCATGCACATCGCATCTTCCATCCCGCTTCCGGGGAGCTTATAATCCATCGTGAACGCGATGCAGTCTCCGATGTCACAAAACGGTGTCAGATCAACCGTTCCGTTTGTCTCGATCTCAATCCGATGTTTTCCTGTATCCGCAAGTGCTTTTAACAGCCTTGGCATCTCTTCCTGCAAAAGCGGTTCTCCGCCTGTAATAGTGATGTTTCGGATCTGTGCTATTTCTACCTCCCGAAGTATCTCTTCGACAGACATTTGTGTTCCTGTGTAGTCCGATGCATTCGCCCAGGCCGTGTCACAGTAGGAACAGCTGATGTTGCATCCGACAAAGCGCAGGAACAATGCGCGCTGTCCCGCAAGCGGGCCTTCTCCGTTGATGCTCTCAAAAATCTCTGCGACTCTCATGACATCCTCCGGTAGACCGCGCGGTTTTGCGGCGATTCATTGACTGCGATTTCAAAGACCTGATAGCCACGCTCGGTCAGCAGATCATAGACATGCTCTGCCAGGTGTTCTGCTGTCGGGCGGAATGGCACTTTTGTCAATGCAAATCCCTGGTTGTTCAGCGCTGTCAGTGTTTCCTCAAAAAGCGTACCGTCTTCATAAATAAAAGTATGGTCGAACCGGTCCGCGATCTCATTCAGGTCTTTTTTCAGAATGGCAAAATCCGAAACCATCCCCCTGAGAGGGCCCTCTTCGATCAACTGCTCTGCTGCCACTTCCGCTTCGATCACCCAGCGGTGTCCGTGTATGTTTTTGCATTTTCCATCATGACCGGCCAGGAAATGCGCCGCATCAAAATGCGCTTCTGATCGTATACTGAACATAATCATCTGCTCCTATCATTGATTTACCGGTACCGCACCCATAAAAAAAGCCCTGGTGGTCCCAGGGCATAGATTCACTCTCATACATGAATCCGGTCCTGGTTTTTTTTAGGGACAGGATGGCACCAACGAACTGTCCATGAGGTATTATAGTCATTTTATGCTTCTGTGTCCAGATGTTCCAGCACGAAAGACATCTCGCTGCCTGCTACAGGTGCTTCTCCAATGAGCGTAACACTTCCGTCAGGCTGCACTTCTTTAACCATTGCCACTTCTTCCTCTGCCTGTTTTTCGAAGATGAAGTAGCGGATGGCTTCTGTGGTCGGATCATAGATGAAGCAGAGATGATAGCAGCCGGTCATTCCCTTCGGGTCCGGCACGACAACGGATGCGATCCGGCAATCGTCTCTGACATCGAGGACCATGACATCAAACTGTTCTTCCTTATACGGGCAGGTGATCTTGTCACCATAAGGCTGTTTGTAATAGCCGAAGATCAGGCTTTCCCGCATCTCATCGAGCTGCTGCATAAACGTCTTGCTGTCTGAAAAAGCGGCTTTGACCAATGCGGTATGCTCGACATTTTTTCTGGCAAACGCCTCAAACTCGCCGCGCGTCATCTTTACCTGCTTTACGCCTTCTGTCTGGTTGTTCACCTTCTCATTCATCCGGCCGACTGCATCGAGAAACTGCGGATGCAGCGTCAGCTTATCCGTCCGCGGATTCACGATCACACCACGGATGTTGAGCTTTTCATCTCCCGCGATCCGCGTGACCTGTTCAAAATTCGTATTGATGATCACCGGATAATCCTGCGGATTTGTGATGTGCTTTTTGGACGTATATACTGCCACATACAGCTCGCCCTGCTGATTCTGCTCTAAAACAGGATACAGCGGCGGCATTTTTTCTTTCGGGATCTTGATCCTTTTTTTGATCATTTCTTTGATCTCATCATCCAGATCCGTCGGGAACTTGGCCGGGAGCAAAAGTCTTGCGGTACGGATTGACGCCATCAGAGAAACCACCAGATCTTTGTTCTTCGGATCCTGTTTGAAAACGGTGATCTCTTCTTCAAGCTTTTTGTTATCGACCTCAAGCATGTCCATGTTATTTACATTCTTTTTCATAGCTTTCCCATCCGCCTGATTAAAGCTTAATGTTTTTCAACAGATCTCCAAGTGAAGTACCGATCTCTTCTGCTTTCGGCAGTTCCACCTTGATTTCTTCTTCCTGTTCTTTCTCTTCCTCTAATGCCTTGATGCTTAAGCTGATCTTGCCGTCTTTTTTTCCGATCACTTTTACCGTCACTTCCTGACCCTCAGAAAGAACGACTGACGGATGCTTGATGCGCTCACGCGAGATCTGAGAAATATGTACAAGACCCGATACGCCCTCGCCGAGTCCGACGAATGCGCCGTAATCCTTAATGGTCTCAACAGTGCCTGTTAAAACAGCACCGGTCTCGATCGCTGCGATACGGCCGGCTTTCTCGGCATCTCTTTCCTCTTTCAGGATTTCACGTGCGGAAAGGACCAGTTTATTGTCTTCCGGCTCAGCTGTGATCACACGAACGCGGATCGTTTTGCCAAGCCATTCATTTAAATCGTCTACATGTTTCAGGGAAAGTCTGGAACCCGGGATGAAAGCACGGATTCCTTCCACCATTGCGATCACACCCTTATTAACGATCCCACTGATCTCTACTTCCAGGATTTCCTTGTTTTCCATGTACTCTTTTACTTTTTCCCAGGCATAAAGCTCATCGGTATCCTTTTCGCCGTCGCCCATGAACTGATAGGACGCTTCCAGTTCTTTCTCAAAATCTTTCATGCTTTCCATTTGTTTCTCTCCTTCTGATTGTTATATGATTTCCGTAAAAAAAATTATGATCTTTATCTCATCAGTCTGTCTGCATCAGACTCCTGAATGACCTAAAGTAGGTAAACAGCGCCTTCCCCTGAATTTTATCATAGGAAACATATGAATACTGCTCTGCTTCTTTTTCCGTATCCGCAAGCCCTGCCATCACTGCTTTTTCCGCCCAGAATCTTCCGTCTTCGGAATAGTTCCTGTTGTCACCCATGACAAAAACCGAATCATCCGGCACATGGAAGACGTAACCGTCGTTGTTTAACAGCCACTCTTCTTTGAGATATGACTCATCAAGCGGTGTTTCCGAACCGTTGATATAGACATTCCCGTCTGTGATCTCAACCGTGTCGCCTGCCTCGCCGATCACACGCTTGATGTAGGTTTCGGATTCGTTTACAGGGTATTTGAAAAGTACGATATCTCCCCGTTTCGGTTCACTGTTGATATAAGCCAGCCGCAATCCGATCAGCCGGTCACCGGTCATGATGGTGTTTTCCATGGATCCGGACGGAACCCTTGCATTGATGATCACAACCTGTGTCAGGACCACTACGATCACGATCGCGATCACAAATGTGCGGATCCAGCTAAATATTTCTTTTCTGTTTTTATGTTCTTTTAACGCGACTTCGACATCTTCCTGGTCGAAATCCATTACATCGAAATTATCGAGTCTGCTCTCTTTCCGACTCATCTGTCCCTCCTTAGCGCACGTCAGATATGTTTTTATTCTGATCTGCGCCGACCGCTCTGGCCGCCACTCTGGTATTCGGCGGTACGGAACGGGTTACAAATGCATTGCCGCCGATCATGGATCCGGTACCGATCACCGTATCCCCGCCAAGGATCGATGCGCCGGAATAGATCGTTACGTTATCTTCAATCGTCGGATGACGTTTGATGCCCTTAAGCGCCTGTCCGCCGCTTGTGGAAAGACCACCGAGTGTAACACCCTGATATACCTTCACGTGCTCTCCGATCACAGTCGTCTCACCGATGACGATGCCGGTTCCGTGATCGATGAAGAAATATTTCCCGATCGTCGCGCCGGGATGAATGTCGATGCCGGTCTTGCTGTGCGCGTATTCTGTCATCATACGCGGAATCACAGGGACATTCAGCAAAAACAGCTCATGCGCCAGGCGGTACACCGTGATCGCCTGCAGTCCCGGATAAGAATAAATGATCTCATCCTTGCTGTATGCAGCCGGGTCACCATCATATGCTGCCTCAACATCCGTAAACAGAATGTCACGGATCGCCGGCAGTTTGGACAGAAATGCCATGCACTGTGTATTGGCTGTCTCCTTGATCTTTGCTTCATCCTGATCGTCGCAGTCACAGCTTCTGTATGCCTTAACGATCTGCTTATTTAAGTTATAACTGATGCCCTCGAGCAGATCACCGACATAATAGGTGATCATATCACTCTTTAAGTGCTTTTGTTCAAAAAATCCAGGGAAAACCAGTTTTCTGAGATCTTCTATAATCTCTCTGATCACTTCCCTGCTTGGCTGTGTCCTGCAGTCGATCTTTGACGTCACACGATGCGCGTCATAGTTTTCCACCAGGGCATCCACGATCCCTTTTAATTGTTCGGGCTTTCTGTTATCCATTCGTTTTACTCCAAATCTTTTCGTCGCTTCTGACGATTCTATTTTTTCAGAATATGATCTCAAGTTCTACGGGACAATGATCCGATCCCATAACTTCTGTTAAGATCTTCGCATCCTGCATCTTTTCCTTTGCCCTGTCGGAGACCAGAAAATAGTCGATCCGCCATCCTGCGTTCCGTGAGCGGGCCTGGAACCGATATGACCACCAGGAATAGATCTCTTCCCGATCCGGATAGAAATAGCGGAACGAATCCACCATCCCGGCCGATAAAAGCTCTGTGAATTTCTCTCGCTCTTCATCGGTAAAGCCTGCGTTGCGGCGGTTTGATGCCGGGTTTTTCAGATCGATCGGCTGATGTGCCACATTCATGTCACCGCAAACGATAACGGGTTTCTTTTCATCGAGCTGCATCAAAAAATCACGAAACGCATCTTCCCACGTCATACGATAATCCAGACGCTTCAGCTCATTCTGGGAATTCGGTGTATAGACTGTCACAAAGTAGAAGTCTTCAAACTCCAGCGTGATCACACGTCCTTCCTGATCATGCTCCTCAATGCCAAGGCCATATGTGACTTCGAGTGGTTCCTGCCTGGTAAATACCGCAGTTCCGGAGTATCCTTTCTTCACAGCATAATTCCAGTACTGATGGTATCCCGGAAGGTCCAGATCGATCTGACCCTCCTGTAATTTTGTCTCCTGAACACAGAAAATATCCGCGTCGATCTCATGAAAAAAATCCAGAAACCCTTTTCCTACACAAGCTCTGAGTCCGTTAACATTCCATGATATCAATCGCATATACTATCTCCTTTATATAGAACCACATACGAAGTAAAGTATACCACAGTATGAGAAAGAATGCATCGCTCTTTTCAAAGAAAAACAGCAGCTGAGAAAAGAAAAAAGCCGGAATTTTGCTTTCTATGCAAAATTCCGGCTTATATGCTCACGTATGAATCGGAAACTGTTATTTCGCGTAATCGACCACACGGCTCTCACGGATCACATTGACTTTGATCTGACCCGGATACTCGAGCTCGCTCTCGATCTGTTTCGAAATGTCACGCGCCAGCAATACCATATCTGTATCACTGATCTGATCCGGAACGACCATTACGCGGATTTCCCTACCTGCCTGAACGGCAAAAGATTTCTCAACTCCCTTGAAGCCATTTGTAATATCTTCAAGCTGCTTTAACCGGTTGGAATATGTCTCGATCGTCTCGCGTCTCGCGCCCGGTCTTGCTGCAGAGATTGCATCTGCTGCCTGTACCAGACATGCGATCATCGACTCCGGTTCTGTATCGCCATGGTGTGACGCAACCGAGTTGATCACGATCTGTGACTCTTTGTACTTCTTGCAAAGCTCAACACCAAGCTGGATATGGGAACCTTCCATATCGTGGTCAACGGATTTACCGATATCATGAAGCAGGCCGGCACGCTTTGCGATCCGGGTATCCTCACCCAGTTCACTTGCCAAAAGCCCTGCGATCTGTGCGACTTCAATAGAATGCTTCAATGCATTCTGACCATAGCTGGTACGGAATCTCATTCTGCCAAGCAGACGGATCAGTTCCGGATGGATGCCGTGAACGCCAACTTCAAGCGCTGCTGTCTCACCCTCTTCACGGATAATGGATTCCACTTCTTTCTGCGCCTTCTCCACCATTTCCTCAATACGAGCCGGATGGATACGACCATCAATGATCAGCTTCTCAAGTGCGATTCTGGCTACTTCACGTCTAACCGGATCAAATCCGGAAAGGATAACTGCTTCCGGCGTATCGTCTACGATCAGGTCTACACCTGTCATCGTCTCAAGTGTTCGGATATTTCTACCCTCACGTCCGATGATACGTCCCTTCATGTCATCATTCGGAAGCTCTACAACGGAGATCGTCGCTTCCGCAACATGGTCTGCAGCACATTTCTGAATCGCATTCACAATGTACTCTTTCGCCTTCTTATCCGCTTCCTCTTTTGCTCTGATCTCAGATTCACGGATCATCTTGGCGGTATCGATCTTAATGTCTTCTTCGACACTCTTCAGAAGATATTCTTTTGCCTGTTCGGAGGTTAATCCGGAAATACGTTCCAGTTCCTGTACACGCTGTTCATTCAGCTTCTCTACTTCCTCCTGCTGACGCTTGATCTTCTCTTCTCTGGCCGAAAATTCCTTTTCCCGACGCTCGATATTATCAAGCTTCTTGTCAACATTGGCTTCCTTCTGCTCGATCCTTCGTTCGCTTCTCTGAACCTCTGCCCGACGATCCTTGATCTCCCGGTCAAGTTCATTCTTTGCTTTGATGGACTCTTCCTTGACTTCCAACATCGCCTCACGTTTCTTAGCTTCTGCCGCCTTTACAGCATCATCTATAATCGTTCTGGCTCTGTCTTCTGCGCTTCCGACTTTTTCCCGTGCCTGCTTCTCAAAGTTTGCTTTTGAGATGCGGTTGCCCAGGAAAAAACATACTATGGCTGCAATTACCACAGGTATGATAATTTGTAACAACACAGGAGCACCTCCTTATTTAATTTTAAATGTACGGTAATATAACGAATTTATATAGATTCCATTCAGTCATATCTGCAACATTTAAAGTTTATACTTTTTTTATTGCACTGTCAAGAAATATCGGCCTCGTCAAATGGGTCAGCCTCTGCGTCAAAGCTCCTCATGGCGCTTCGGATCTCTTCTGCGCGAAAGCCTTTTCGCATCAGCGACTGGTAGATCTTTCCTGTCTCTTTTTTGTCCATCCGCGCAGGATCGTAATGCTTTTTTTCGAGCAAACGACGGATCAATTCAGCCGAATCTGCTTCATAGGATTCTGCAAAGGCTTCCTCAAACACATCTCGTCGTATCCCCTTTTGCGCCAGAGCCTGCTGCATCTGATACCTGCTCTTTGCATTCTGATGCGCACGGATATAGATACTTGCATAACGCAGATCGTCTATGTAATGATATTCCTTTACATAGTTGATCGCTTCATCGATCACAGACTCCGGATGCCCGTCCGCAGATAGCTTTTGCCGCAGCTGGTATTCCGTGCGCTCCATACGTTCCAAAAGATACAATACGCGCTTTTTGGCTCTGGGCAAAAGAATATCCTGGCAGATCAACTGCCAGGCATCCTCTGTAAGCACAGCATGTTCCCTGATGCCCGCCTGTGAGACCTCTTTCGGGTAGAGCATGCAGGATTCTCCTGTGTCAAATATGATATTCTTCTTCCCGTTCTTACAGGAATCTATACGGATCACTTCCATGTCTTAACAATCCGTCCTTAAAAATCCATGTCTGCGCCCGGAACGTCAGCATCTGCCTCAGCCTCTGCTTCTCCATCCATATTGTAATAAGCGCGTACCTTCTCATAGATCTCTTCGAACACGTCCGGATTCTCCCGCAGGTAGGACTTCGCATTCTCACGCCCCTGACCGATCCGGTCACCGTTATAGGAATACCATGCGCCTGACTTATTTACAACATCACACTTCGCTGCCAGATCGAGCACATCACCTTCTCTGGAAATACCCTGTCCGAACATGATGTCAAACTCCGCCTCTCTGAATGGCGGCGCGATCTTATTCTTAACGATCTTAACTCTCGTACGATTACCAACCACTTCACCGTTCTGCTTGATCGCTTCGATCCTGCGGACATCCATACGTACTGAAGAATAGAACTTCAGTGCGCGACCGCCTGTGGTGGTCTCCGGATTACCAAACATGATACCGACCTTCTCACGCAGCTGGTTGATAAAGATGACGATACAGTTCGATTTACTGATAACGGAGGTCAGCTTACGCAGTGCCTGTGACATCAGACGCGCCTGCAGACCGACATGAGAATCACCCATCTCACCATCGATCTCCGCCTTCGGCACCAGTGCCGCAACAGAGTCTACGATCACAATATCTACCGCACCGGAGCGCACCATCGTCTCTGTGATCTCAAGTGCCTGTTCACCGCTGTCCGGCTGTGAGATGTAAAGATTATCAATATCTACACCGATATTCGCTGCATAGACAGGATCAAGCGCATGCTCCGCATCAATAAATCCCGCGATGCCGCCTGCCTTCTGTACTTCTGCTACCATATGCAGTGCAACGGTCGTCTTACCACTTGATTCCGGTCCGTAGATTTCTACGACACGTCCTCTCGGAACGCCGCCCTGACCAAGTGCCAGGTCCAGACTGATAGAGCCCGTCGGCACCGTCTCAACATTCATATGCAGATCCGGATCGCCAAGCTTCATCACAGATCCCTTACCATACTGCTTCTCGATCTGAGAGATCGCCGCGTCAAGTGCCTTTAATTTATCTTCGTTATTTGCCATACCTTTCTCCTCTTCCGAACATCTGTTCGTTTTGCTTTTCTCATAATAGTATACTTTCCCGCAAAAGTCAACCGGATTATTTAAGAATTTTTCTCAGTATAGCACATCTTTTCCGGCTGTAAACGCACCTTGAAAAAATGCCGGAAAACAGCATAAAAATAAGGATCCCGGAGACCTTACTCATATACTGTAGCCTATATTATTTTGAAAATTTTAAAACGATGTGCCGCACAGTTGCTGCACATCATTTTTCTTGCCGTTCGCTGAGTTTTTTCAAATAAGCTTCCTGTAGGGGAGGTGTTTTGGAACAAAACCACGGTGTA
>JAZQEX010000058.1:0-11018 GCA_045539215.1 Eubacterium sp.
ATATGTCAAATGGGATATGAACCGGATCTTTTCTGATGTATTTTCACAGTATCTGGCAGGATGCAAAAAGGAGCAGACCGGTCAGATATATGCGCAGGTAAGACAGGGTGAAACAGCGCATCGCTATATTTGTGGTGTATATCGGATGCTCGACACCCTGACAAAACGTTTCCCGGAGATCTTGTTTGAAGGCTGTGCAGCAGGCGGAAACCGCTTTGATGCCGGCATGTTATGTTATTTTCCGCAGATCTGGGCAAGTGATAACACCGATCCGATCTGCCGCGCAAAGATCCAGGAAGGGTACAGCTATGGCTACCCATTGTCAGTGATCTCGGCACATGTATCCGGAAGCCCGAATCATCAGACGTTGCGGGCGACACCATTGGATACGCGTTTTGCCGTGGCGATGTTTGGCAGTATGGGATATGAATGCAATCTCGTGGATATGAAGCAGCGGGATTTCGAGACCATAAAAGAGCAGATCGCGCAGTATAAAAAATGGCGGGAAGTTTTGCAGTTCGGAGATTTTTACAGGATCAGAACACCGGATTCAAAACAGACAGATCACAATCGGTCACAGCTACGCAGCTGGATGTGTGTTTCACAAGACAAAAAAAGAGCGGTCGGAATGCTGTTACAGGAAATGGTCACACCGAATACGCAGTATGCAAACTTCCGTGCAGCGGGACTTGATCCGCAAAAAATATATCACTTTTATAACCGGAAGATCGATCAGAACATCTTACAGTTCGGAGATCTGATCAACACCGTCGCACCGTTCCATGTTCGTCAGGATTCCCTGACCCACCGTGCGATCGCAAGATTCCAGCAAATGCCGGGAGAACAGGAATACCACAGGGTATCAGGCGCCATATTGATGCATGCAGGCATCAGCCTCTTACAGGGCTTTTCCGGAACCGGTTATGATGAAAATGTGCGATACTTCCAGGATTACTCCGCAAGAGTCTACTACATGGAAGAGAAGTAACATTCCATCTTTAAAAAGCAACAAGAAAAGGCTTTATCTGACTCCGTATAAAGGATCAGATAAAGCCTTTTTTGGTGCTTTTGATGAAAAGCCTTAAGCCCAGTTATCTTTCTCCTGTGCATAGATCTCCGGAAGGATCTTAGCAAGGTTAGAGAACTCTTTTACGTTGTGGTTTAACAGGCACATCGGGCCTTCCTTCGGGATGGTTACGCCATCCGGAATGCATTTTACTGCCTTGCCATCGATGATCTGCCATCCGAACCAGAACATGGACTGCAGCTTAGAACCGCCTTCACACGGTTTTAAGAAGTGTGTCATAACGACCGGGATATCCGGTGTCTGGTCGTCGCCGACGATCTTAACATTTGCGCAAACCAGTGCGTTACAGTCATCGGTATCGATGCGGCTGACATCATAGCCAAGCTTGCCCGGTTCCTCGAAGGAAATGATAAGAAGTCCGGAACCGCTCGGAAGTCCGATGTCTTCCCAGATGTGATGGACGCTGCCCCAGTGACGCTCGCGCATGGAGAGAGACATATCCAGTGCTTTTGCAGGATCCTCAAGATAAACATCATAGTGATCCTCATTGTCCCAGCATGCATAACGCAGACGATCGATCGGATGCCATGCAAACCACCAGTCAAACATTTCTCCGGTTACTCCCGGGAAAAAGGTCGGGTTAGCAGTTAAAGCTGTGCCGTCTTCTAACTGCCACCATCCGAAATCAACTTCCGGGAATGCGTCAAATAATTTATTACGGTCCTGAATACGGAGTGCAATTGACGGATCAAGAGATTCAGACGGGATGCGGTCATATTTCTCCTGCTCACCTGCGTAGATTTCCTGTGCATAGAATTTGTAATAGCTTTTCTGTTTGTCTTCGTTGGTGCAAGGTACTTTGCTCATTTTTTACCTCCCAAAATCAGTCAGTTAACAACAACGTCGTTTATGCTTTCTTTTGCCTTTATTATATGTAAAAGATTACAAAAGTAGCAAACGAAAAAACAGGAACGATATATTCCTGTTTTTCATATATAGTTCTCGAACTATCAGCACTGATCATTATAGTAAGGCAAAGTCTTTAAGAATAGTTTCAGACTGGGATTGGCATTATTTGGATTCCATGCGCAGATGATACCGTTTTCCTGATCAAGGATTGGGATTTTGACGATACGGTCACCGTCTGTCGGATAATCAAAATAGGCATCGATCATGAGGGCTGCATCATCCGGCTGGAACAGATAGCGGATATCATAAGCAGTCTTATATCGGTATGCGATCTCGGGAGTGATCTTATAGGGTTTCAGCCGTTCGGTCAGATCCAGAAGATATGCATTGTCAGATTCACTTTCGCCGACAGTGATAAAACGGGTTCCGCGAAGATCAGTTGTTGTCAGCGTAGACTTTTTTGCAAGCGGATGCTGCTTAGATGTTAGAAGAAAGGCGGTATCCTTTGCGGCGTAGCACCATTCTTTGTGGCGGGCTTCCAGTCCAAAGCGTTTAAAATCAGCTACCAGGATCAGGTCAAACTGTCCTCTGTCTAAAGAAGCCTCCAGATCATTCATATACTGGCTTTCCACTTCAATCTGGATATCAGGATACTGTCTGGCAAAATTCTGCACGAGCTGTGGGAAATAGCGCTCCGGTCTTGCAGTGTTTAAAAGCCCGATCCGGATGATCCGGTTTTGCTCCTTTTCCATCCGCAGCGCACGCTGGTAGGCAGCCTGCAGCCCATCTATATGTGTTTTCCATTCATGATAGAGCAGTTCGCCGGGCCTGGTAAGTTCCAAAAATCTGGTCGTTCTCACGAAAAGAGGAAGCTCGAGTTCCTTTTCAAGCTTCGCAATGCTCTTACTTACAGCAGACTGCGTCATATGAAGTTTTGTACTCGCTTTTGCAAAACCGCTTTCTTCGACGACTGTCAAAAAAATCAGAATCTGCTGAAGTGTAATCGTATTTAATGACGAATCCATAAGCATTTCCTTCTTAAATATGATATATCAGGCTATCGTTATCATAACATATTAATATATTCCTGTCAGTAATAAATGAAGGCAAATTATTCGCTTGTAAAAACTGTATACTATGGATACAGTATGAATTGATAAATAGTTTATGCTTTTTTTAGAACTTGTTGACTGAAACTGTTTTATTGGAGGGAAAAATGAACGAGACAAAGACAAGTGCCAATAACTTTGGCAAAAAAGGCTGGTCAATGATCTTTTACTGCATGGTCAGCTATTATCTCGCAGCTGCACTTTCTACTGACACCCTGAACTGGTATCCGTCAGCTTTCGCAGCTGTTCATCCGGAATGGGGCGGTGCAGATGTCGTTTCCAACCTGGCAAATGCAATGTCCGGTATCGGTGGATGGCTTGGAATTATCGCTGCGATCGTATTCAGTATCATGGCAGCAAAAAAGGGAAGCAAATTCATGGCAATCTTAGGAAATGTCCTTTGCGGTATCTTCCTGATCCTCATGGCTTTGACACCGAGTCTGCCGTTGTTTTGCGCAATGATCATCTGCAACACATTCGTAGGCGGTAATATTCAGCTGAACGTAGTACCGAATAATATCATGAACATCTGGTTCCCGAAAAAGAAGGGTCTTGCACTCGGATGGGCAACCATGGGTCTTCCGATCTGTACCGCTACGATCATCCTGATCCTGAATGCGATCGGCAATCCGAAGACAGCTTATATTGTCCTGGGTATTGTTTGCTTCGTTGTAGCAGGTCTGTCTGCAGTCTGGATTAAGAACACACCGGAAGAAGTCGGTGCAACACCGGATAATGAGCCAATCGACCTTGAGTTTGCAAAGCAGATGAAAGAGCGTCAGGAGAAAGAAGCACAGCGTCTGACCACAAAAGTTATCCTGAAAAACAGAAACACATGGATGATCGGTATCGGCCTTGGTTTCCTGTGGCTGACCACGATCGGTCTGGTTTCTAACTTTATTCCGCGTCTGATCGGTGCAGGTGTAAATCCGCAGGTTGCAATCCCGATGCTGACAGCAGCAGCGCTGATCGGTATCGTCGGAAGTTATATCTGGGGTCTTCTGGATCTGAAGCTTGGCACAAAGAAAGCCTGCATCGTTTACGGTGTATGGTATCTGGTTGCACTGCTTGTTATGATCTTCTTAAACGGCAGCATGGGCATGGTATGGATCGCAGCGATCTTTGTAGGATTTGGTATCGGTGGTATCGGTAACCTGATCCCGTCCATCATTGGTACATGCTTCGGCCGTTTCGGATTCATTCAGGCAAACCGCGCGATCGCTCCGATCAACACAGCACTTCGTTCCTGTGCACTGGTCATTATCGCAGCAATCGGCGTGCAGCGCCTGCAGATGGCTTACTGGGTATTCTTCCTTCTGTCAGTGATCGGTATCGTACTGATCTGCCTGATCAAGGTTCCGGAATATGACAAAGAGACCGGTGATCCGATCGGTATCTACGGAGATGAGGCATAAACTATAACGGTAAACAGCATAAAATATGCCATTTATGGGAGGCGGCCGTCGCAATCAATGCGGCGGCTGTCTTTTGTTTCGTGTGGTAAAGACGGACTAATAAGAAATATTTAACAGTTCAAAAGAAAGCAGGAACTTTAACCGGGTATTGGCATCGTTGAAGTCTACCCCGTATTGCTCGCTAATATTTTTGATATGATAGATCACATTATTCCGGTGCATATCCATTAACTTGGCAACATCTGTATAATTCCGGTCGCGGTTTAAGTATTCGTAGAGGATACGAATCTGCTGCCGGGATTTTTTTGTGCCTTTTTTGACCAGATCCAGAAGACAGGGTTCACAGTAATAGGCAACAGGGTCTTTTACCGGATTCTGGTGGATCAGATCCTGGACGACATAATCCTCAAAAAAGTAAAGTGGATTGCCGGGATCTCTGACCGGTCCCATGATATCACGGATGGTTGACGCCTGTTTGTAAGCGTCTGCAAATTGATCGATTGAGAAAAACGGCCGGCTGAAATATACCTGCATGTTTTGATGAGAGAAACTCTTCAAAAATGTACGCAGAAAGGATGCCAGATATGTTCTGTAATCTGCCAGCTGCGTCGCGGGGATCTGATGCAGTATGATCACATCATTGTTCCATGAGAAAATCTGGCTGTTGATCAGGTTGTTTCTGAGCTGTTGCAGGAAAAACTGTTCAGCAGATTTTTTGCTGATGTCCGAATCGATCAGTGTCAGAATATAGTCTGCCTCAAATTCCAGATCGGTGTAATAGATGCGTTCCTTGATCTGATCCGTTGGTGTTCCCGGATTCTCCAACAGATCCATTAATAAATAATCGGTCACAGACCTGTCGCGGATGAAGGTGGCGTGTTGCCTTTTTAAGATGCGCTCGATGGCATCGCACAGGACTTCGAATAATTGCGTTTCATAGATACGGGGCAGTTTATCAGTAAACAGTAAAACGCAATACACCGCAAGCTGATTGCTGATCTTCACGGCACGGAAATACCCGGGTGTCTCATCTGTTTCAGCATTACTGAAGGTCAGACCTTTATCATTCAGCGTCTCAAAATAATTCTGGTTCTCCAGAAATCGGACGGTATCGATGTCCAGATACCGGGATTGGACAGCATTCGGATAAAATGGACTGTCGAGGTCAGGCTGGAATTCCGAAAGCGCCAGGAGCTTTAAGGCGGGGTCAAATAATAACATTGCTGAAGAGATCATTTCCTCGGCAATATCGATCAGATCCTGAAAGGAAGCATTCCCAAATACTGCAAAATCAAGCCGACGTTCCCATTCGGCAAAGGAAGAAAAGCTACATTGCAGGTCATTAAAACCGTGTGCCAGTTCAAATGGAGTGCGCAGGACGATCGTGTTGTCCCGCACGGGAGAAATGGCTTCGTCGGTATGATCGCCTTGAGGATTTTGCCGGTCAGAAAAGCAGATGAGGGAGATATCCTCATGCAGATCCTGAACGGAAGAAAGCCGGTTTTGGTCTGTGACATATAAAAAGCCGGGATCTAAAGCAGACAGATCTTCCGGTAAAAGGCGCAGACCGGTAATCTCTTTTTCTCCATTGGAAAAGGGCGCTTCCGCGTCCGGGTGATCGGAAAAGAACCTGGTCAGGACCATTTCGATGGTTATTTTCATAAGCTGTTCCTCCTGTTTTTCTATAATAGAAGGATATCATGCGACGAACAGATATTATTTGTAACATCCTACAAAAAAATGATAACAATTATTTTTACACTTGTATAGTGCACAAATGATAGGGTGACGGAATTTCGGTAAGATTTTGACAAGAGCTTAGAAACGATACTAAATAAGACACTTTAGAAAAAGGGAATCATGATAGGAGGAACACAGAATGAACCGAATCATCGTCAACAAGAATCTGTGCATCGGATGTCAGATCTGCTTTAAAGCGTGCTTTATTGACATCATCAAATGGGATGCAGAAAAGAAAAAACCGATCATTAAGTATCCGGAAGAATGTGTGCAGTGTGGTTATTGTGAGCTGAACTGTCCGAAGGGTGCCATTAAAGTGGAACCGGATTACGACGCATACGTTTTCCCGAGAGAACACATTATCGATATGTAGGAGGTACGGATTATGGTAAAGACAGATGTATTAATCGTTGGCGGCAGTCTGGCAGGCATGTGTGCAGCCATTACTGCAAAAGAACAGAATCCGGAAGTTGAAGTAACGGTTGTTGAGAAATATACAACAGGTTATGCAGGAAAAGCGAACCGCGGTGCCGGCATTATGGATGCAATGGCAGGCGTTGATCCGGAGCGTTATGTTGAATATCATACCAGAAACAATGGTGATTATCTGAATGATCAGGAATTCTTAAGCGACTATGCACGCGGCCTGGACAAGAGCGTAGAGCTGATGGACAAATGGTCCGGCGGTAAGATCTCAAAGGATCATAACGGGAACTTCCGTTATTTGAAATGGCGCGCACAGATCACAGGAAAAGATGAGTACGGCAAACTGACATTTGATAATAAAGATGATTTTCCCTGGACGCTGGTTGCGATCGATCTGGATTATATGCCGAATGTTCGCAGATATGCACAAAAGGCAGGCGTTAAGTTCGTTGATCGTACCGGTATTGTTGATCTGTTAAAAGACGGCGATCGCATCAGTGGTGCAGTCGGATACAATATTGACGATGGTTCACAGGTTGTTTTCCAGGCGAAGGCTGTCGTTCTGGCAACCGGTTCTCAGAACTACAGAATCATGCCGATGTGGGCAGGCGGACGTGGCGAAGGAATCCGTGCCGCATGGCGTGCAGGTGCATTATTTAAAAACTGTGAAATGGGATCCTTCTACAACTGGACTTCTCTGGACAACTTCGAGTCCAGCATGGGTGTAGAATATGCGATTTACAACAATAAGGGTGAAAATGTCTGCAAAGACATCGTAGCAGGACATCATTCAGATGTAGATGCTTATTCACTTGCAGAATATTATAAGCAGATCAAGGCAGGAAACGGTCCACTGACCTATCGTATGCCGGAAAACCCGCTGATGCCGTTCTTACAGCAGTGCTGCGGATCATCTGCATATTTCGATCGTCCATTCGCGGATGATTTCTGGAACAACCTGTTTTTCAATGCTTTTTCACAGCAGACAAGTCCCGAAGTCGTTCCGGGTATGGTTGCAGAGTTCGAAGGCCTTTGGGTAGGACGTGATTTCCAGACAACGGTACCAGGGCTGTTTGCAGCAGGTGATATCTGCCATAACGGTGGCTGCTACCATGGTGCGACGACATCACCGGTTATGGTACGTGGATCCGGACTTGCAAATGCGCAGTACAGCGGACGTATTGCCGGTGAAAGCGCAGCTTCTTACGCAGCAGGTAATGATTTCGGAGCATTCGATCAGGCTGATGTAGATGCGATCCATGCACACTTCATGAAACCGGGTAAGCAGGGCGGAACGGTTAAGGTAATGGAATTCCTTCCGGAGATCCATAATGTGGTTCAGCCGCTTGGCAACAGCCTGTACAGAAGCGAGGAACGTCTGCAGGCTGCGCTGGCAAGAGTAAAAGAACTGCAGGGCAAACTGGACACATTGACAGCAGACGATCCGCATAACCTGTTCGGATGTCTGGAACTTGAATCCATGCTTCTTTGCGCAGAACTGTTCTTTAGAGCTTCTCTTGAACGAAAAGAAACCAGAGGATGGTTTATCAGAGAAGACTATCCGGAGCATTCCGATGAGCTTTACTGGGTAACCTGCCAGAATGATGGAAATGGTGGCATTGTGACCGGTAAGGACCGTGTTCCGATCGAGCGTTATAAATACCAGCCGGAATAAGGCAAGAAAACGCCGGAAAGTATGTATGTACAGGAATCTTAAAGGAGGAATAATAGATGGATCCAAGAGAAAGAAAACCGATTCCGCTGACAGAAGCGGAGAAAAAATGTGCGGTATCGAAGTATTATAAAGAGCAGTTGGCACAGCCGAATCCTGAGCAGATGGCAAAACTGGCACAGGGACCGATAGATCCGGCATTGGCGATCACACCGGACCAGATTGAGAAATTCTATGAGCCGGGCTATATGGAATGTGAAACAGGCTATTGCCTGCTGGAAAACGGTGCAGGATATGTTGCAGTAAATAATGTATTCCCGGGTGTGACCATGGACATGATGAAATGGTGGTTTGCATGGCATCCGCTGGATCAGCTTCGTTACAAGATCTGGAACCCGTATTGCCATCCGACCATCGCAGTTGCTGACTGTGACCGTGATTATATTCTGAATCCGGATGTTCCGATGGATAAGAAATCTCAGAATGTCGTTCACTTTGTAATCGAAGACATTGGTGCAGGACAGCAGAATATCCTGATCCATTTCCTGGATCATGGAAAAATGATGGGCATCGAAGATGAAAAACTGGCTGCATCCAAGCAGACCGTATTCGGCGGATATGGAATCGTATCAGACGTGACAAACAAAAAGGGTGTATTGGACAAGGCGCCGGTGATCATGATGCACTTCTGCCGTGAGACAGAAGAAGGTGTGGAATTCCGTACCAGATTCTGGATGGGATATCGCTGGAATAAGGGAATTCCGATGTGCGTTCTTCCGCCGCATGTAAAAATCCCGGTTGAAGCACCGATGGGCCTTGCATTCCATAACGTAGAGGAGTACTCTCATCTTGCAAGCATTCTTCCGGATCTTTATAAGGAATTCGGACATCTACCGTTGGATGCACATTTGACAGAAATCTAGGATATTTATGACACATAAGCTCTCTGCTCCGTCAGGAGTGGAGAGCTATCAGTCAGAAAGGAAGAAGTACCATGAATAGAGTATGTGAAGTATTGGGAATTGAAAAACCGGTCATCCAGGGACCGATGGCTTGGGTATCTACTGCACCGCTTGTAGCGGCTGCATCGAATGCGGGTGCACTGGGTGTGCTGGGTGTAGGGTTTGCGCCGGAGCCGTTCATCCGTGAGCAGATCGCACAGACAAGAGCATTAACAGATAAGCCGTTTGGCATGAACTGTATCATGATCCCGGACAATCTGGAGCATGTAACAAGCATCATCACAAGCGAAAAGCCGCCGGTCGTTTATGCTGATACGATCGATGGACTGGACATGGAGCTTTGCAAAAAATATTTTGATATCTGGCATGAAGCGGGCTGCAAGATCGTTGTAAAAGCATCTCATATCGCAGATGCGATCATTGCTGAAAAAGCAGGCGCGGATGTCATGATCGTCAAAGGCTGGGAAGGCGGCGGACATGTTACCTTCGAAGCAACCACCGTTCTGGTTCCGCAGGCAGCAGACCTGATGAAGATTCCTGTCGTTGCAAGCGGCGGTATCGCAGATGGTCGCGGCGTGGCAGCAGCGATCGCAATGGGTGCAGACGGATTTGAAATGGGTACTGTTTTCATGGCAGCAGAAGAGACCATGGTACATCCGGCAGCGAAACAGGCAGTGGTTGATGCAGGCGATATGTCTACTGTTATCACAGGCTATTCCACAGACGAACCGTGCCGTCAGATCAGAAACAAGCTGGCTGATGAGCTGATTCAGATCGAAGCAGAAAACACTAAGGCAGAGGCAGCTAAGCTTCTCCTTCCGGTAGCGGAAAGCTCTCTTCGCAAGGGCATGGCAGAAGGCGATATGGAAAACGGTGCCGTCATGGCAGGCCAGATCACAGCACTTGTCAATGAGATCCGCCCGGTAGCGAAGATCATTGATGATACGATCGCACAGGCAAAGGAGATCCTGGCGAAGGCAGCCGGGTTTGAGTTTTAAATAAAGAACGAAAGCTGTTGATTACGGGTTATATCAGAGTATGTTTGGATATAGCCCGTAATTTTATTATCGGATTACGGTCTGAAAGCAAGAATTTTACAAATAGATCGTAATGATAGCGGTGGATTACGGTCTGAAAGCAAAATTGTAGAGAATAGCCCGTAAGCGAGCTGGTGGATTACGGTCTGAAAGCAAGAATTATACGAATAGCTCGTAATGATAGCGGCGGATTGCGGTCTAAATGGAGAGAACTCGAATATAGCTCGTAATTGTGTTGGCAGATTACGGTCTGAATAGGGCAAACTCGAATTTAGCTCGTAATGGTGCTGCTAAATTACGGTCTGGATAAGAAAAGAGAAGATATGGCTCGTAATTGTGTCACAAGATTGCGAGCTGAGGATGAGAAACTTAATTTTAGATCGTAACTTGCTATGCTTTCCACCCGAATGCTATAATATTTTCTGCATGATAAAAGAGGAGCAAAAGCATAGATGACACTATCCAAAAAACCTGACTTGCTGCACGGCAGTTTGTGGAAATCGATGCTGGTTTTTTCCATCCCATTGGTGATCACAAATCTGTTGCAGGCAGTTTACAATATTGTAGACATGATCATTGTAGGCCGCTTCGCGGGAGCGACCGGCCTGGCTGCTGTTGGAAACGGCGGACAGGTGACGATGCTGATCCTTGCGATCGTTATGGGACTCTCCAATGGTGGCGTTGTACTTGCGGCACAGATGCTGGGGGCAAAAAAGTCGGA
>JAZQEX010000059.1:0-9134 GCA_045539215.1 Eubacterium sp.
GGTCATCTCCCTTTTCATTCTCACCAGCCGGCCTTACTTCCTGTGGACGCGCCTCTTCAAAAATTTCTAACAGGTCATCTGTTCCGACGCAGGCAAAATTCCGCTTCCACCGGTCCTTCAGCAACCGCTCCAGTTCATCAAGATCGATCCGGATTCCCGTCACTTTCAAAAACCGTTCCGACCTGCCCCGGATGGAATAATATCCCTGTTCTGAACAAACCGCCAGGTCACCAGTTTTTAAAACACCCTTGTTTTCATCTCCTCTAAGGAGGTCAGCGGTGTTTCCGGCATATCCCAGAGAAACATTTTCTCCGTAGAAGACCATCTCTCCGGTCTGCTTTTCACCCTTGATCACACGTCCGCTCTTATCGATCCGCTCCATTCTGCCAAACGCATCCGGCTTGCCGATCGAGTCCATAACCTTGTAGCAATCCCTGCTGCCAAGATGCGCCATGAACCCACAGCTTTCTGTCTTTCCGTAAAAAATCATCAGACGTACACCGCGGATCGCAGCCCAGTCTGCGAAATTTTTCTGTAATCCCGGCGGAAGCGCGCCGCCGGAGATCAACAGGGTCTTAAGCCCCGGAATGTGCATTTTATCAATGTGCATCCTCCAGAGCATCTGGCAGGTATGAGGGAATGCGCAGAGCGCCGTCGCCTCTTCATCATGGAAAAACTGCCAGAACCCGCGTTCCGTCACGCTGCGCTCTGTTAATAAAATCTGTGCACCGCGCAGGATATAGCTGTGCAGTATGGTCAGCGGGAACGAGAGATGAAACGGCAGATTTGTGATCAGCCTGTCGCCGCCTACGATCTTCTGTACCGCAGCTGCGCTTTCCGTTCCGGCCTGAAGGTTTTCTTTGGAATAACGGACCATCATCAGGCTTCCTGTCCGGTCTGAAACCGGTACCAGCATTGCCAGATCCGGCGACATGACAGGCCCTGCTTTTCTGATCCCGATCAGACAATATCCTTCACCATTCCAGAGCTCTTCGCCGTCTCTGATCTCCGTTTTCCTGTTTTCCGGCAGAAATACTGCATTGATGCGGTAAGCTGCCATAAATTCCTTTAAAAATCCTGCCGTCACATGTTCATCCATGAGGATCGGCACCATGTTTTTCCGGAGCAGTCCCAGATGCATCGAGATCGCCGGTACACAATTCTTACAGAGGATCAACACCAGACTGCGCGGCATCAGCTTGTCTGTCATCTGATCCTGTAACTTGTAAATATCCCGATACGTATAGCGCTTATGCGTCTCTGTGATGAACATTGTGCGCTGTGCGTATTTTTCTTCTATGTCAAAAAACATGCGTTTCCCTTTCGGTCATTTTTGCATTTATCATAACATAAGTACTTTCAAAAAAGAATTTTTGTTTTGGTCAGATCAAAAAGAATGTCTGCAGATCTCTTGTGATCTCCTGTCTCCTGTCTTTTGTAAGCAGAAGTTTTTGGTACTTATCGTAGGCATCATTTCCGCAATCGCTGACAAATTTCAGCGTATGATATCCGGCCGCCAGTTCGGACAGGAACAAGGCCATCTCCTGCGATTCTCCGTAAACCGAAGCGAGAAATGCAAATGTATTGGTCAGATGTGCCCCGATACGTTCAATATCCTGCTGTCGGGCATCCTCTCTTTTGGCAAACCACTCTCCGACAAAGCCCATGTCAGCCGGTTCTCTGTCTGCCTCCCGCAGCGATACAGCATGAAACAGTTCCTCCAGTGCTGCCAGCACACGCCGCCAGATGCTTTCCTGCTCAGGATCCAGCATGCGGGCTTCCTTTTGTTTTTCATACAGCGCACGTCTGTCGGCGATCTCCGAAGAAAGCAATGTCCCAATCTGCATCGTCTCCCCCTCCGCTCCCTGCGGATCCTCATTTACGGCAACAGCCGCCTTGATCTGCCGAAGTACTGCAAAAACAGCTTCCTGCACACTTCTATCTCTCTCATAAAGACGGCACTCCTGATTCAGACGGTCCGTCAAAAGCCCGATCATGCTGAGTTTTTCATCAAAAGGCGCCTGGCACATCACATCTGCATCAACTGATGCTGTACCTTCCATGATTTCCTCCACATGATAGATCTCGCGGTATTTCTGATACAGATCATAGTAAACAGAAAAGCTTGCCGCGATCTCCTCATCCTGCAGGTACTGAATGATCAGGCTCTTCGTTACCGGGAGCTCCAGATCTTCATAAACGGTAAGGATCCGCGAAAGATCCTCCCACCCTCTGGCGGTCACAAAATGTTTCCCGGAAAGGTCTGTACGGATCGAATAAAAGTGCTCTTTACGGATTTCTAAATAAGCCATGATCGCGCCATGCACGCCCGCCCGATACGCATATTCCTTCCACGCCGGGTAATCCTCCTGAATATCGATCCGTTTCACACGGTCAAGCGTTACGATATCAAAATCCCGTACGGACTTATTGTATTCCGGCGGATTTCCTGCGGTTACGATCAGGAATCCTTCCGGCAGATGATGTGCGCCAAAGGTCTTGTACTGCAGGAACTGAAGCATTGTCGGAGCTAGTGTCTCCGAAACACAGTTGATCTCGTCAAGAAACAGGATTCCCTCTTTGATCCCTGACTGCTCGATCCTGTCATAGATCGAAGCGATGATCTCGCTCATCGTATACTCCGTCACAGAGCGTTCTTTCCCGTCGTACATGCGCGTTGCGATAAACGGGAGTCCGATCGCGCTCTGTCTGGTATGATGTGTGATCGTATAGGCGATCAGATTGATCCCGCAGGCATTCGCTGCCTGTTCCAGGATCGCTGTTTTTCCGATTCCCGGCGGTCCCATCAAAAGGATCGGCCGCTGCTTTTCCACCGGGATCACGTACGCACCTGTTTCGTCTTTTTTCAGATACGCCTTTACTGTATTGATGATCTCCTGTCTGGCTTCTTTGATGTTCATGTTCCTTCTCCTGCTCTATCTGTCTGATTCCGGACCGACGTACAACCGCTGGGCCCAGTCAGGCACTTTCACATCCTCCCGATCCTCATCGCCCCAAAATACGAATGCGGTTTCATACGGTGTTGCTTTTTCCGGGAAGATGCCATATCCGTCCGTAAAATACAAAAGTCCTTTTAACGATTGCAGCGCACCCTTACACTGCATATCCTCCACCCATTGAAATACCGGCCGGAAATCGGTTCCGAATCCGCCGGAAACCTGGAATTGCTCCTGCCATTTGTCGATATCATCCAGTCTTTTGACCGGGATGCACCGCTGTACCTGATTATCGCATTCCACGATATAAATGTCTACCGAACGAAAAAAACTCTCCTCCGATTTCAGGATGGAGACCGTTTCATTTACAAATTCCTGTACCAGCGCAGGCTGACACGATGCCGATGTGTCGATCGCCAGTACCAGTGTTTCTACCTTTTTGCTTTCACAAAATTCATTTTCTTCGATCAGCGGCATATTACCGTACAGCGAGAGCCCGTAATAATAAAAATGATAATCGAACGAGTCAGGATCGATCTTTGTCTCTTCCCTCAATACAGAAAACCGCTTAAGCCATTTCCGGTAGTCTGTCCGCTTCCTGTAAACGACCCGCAGGAGACGTGAAAGCGATCCATATTCGTCTGCCGTTTCGGTCCCCACAGACTCGAGATCTTCTTTTAACCGCTTCGCCTTGTCGTTCCAGTCATCTTCCGGTGTCGAAGGCGGCCCGTCAGGATTCTCCGGTGGTTTTTCCTCTTCATCATCCAGCCGTTCCCAGAAGCTGTGATCGTCTACCGAAAACTCTCTGCGCAGCTGTTCCTCTGCATAAAAGTCCCGCTTCTGCTCACAAAACCATGCATACAGTTTCTCTGCCGTCAGTACGGATACTTCTTTTGAAAGCTTCTCATACCAGCTTTCCCTCAAATCAGAAGGACAGACACGTACAGCATCCGAATCCATCGAATCCAATACAGATTCTGCAGCAATGTCACAGCACAGATTCCACAGGCCCGGATCCTCATAATCCTTTGCATGATACATATGACGGAACAGGCAATGCAACAGCATGTGCACGTATGCCCGGTTAACCCGGTATGGATGTGCCATCCAGGTACGGAACAGATGCTCCGGGTGATACCGCAAAGAGACACCATCTGTTCCTATCGTCCGCGTCGAGACATCCATCACATATGCCAGGCCATCCAGCGCCGGTCCCAAAAACCGCATCGATAAAAACAGCTCTGTCCGGGAAGCATCCAGGATGCGGTTCCCCATTTTTTCCAGTTCCTGCCTTTGCTTCATAAGGTTTTGTCTCCAAATCCGCTCACAATACAAATCTGCCTGCAGGCTTGCGGATCTTTTTCTGCGCCTCCATCAAACGTGCACTGATGGTCATCGCTTTCTGTTCCGAAGCCAGGCGCAATCCTGTCTCAAGTGCATTTTCTCCGATCAGATCCCTTTTGGCAAGAAACGTGATCACATCTTCTTCTTTGTTTCGGATCAGTTCAGGGAGTACTGCTTCCATTTCGGCCTGCAGATAATCCTCATAATTCTTCTGTGCATACGCTGTGAGTTCATGCGGATACATCAGGCGGTCCAGGGCGATCCTTGCCGCAGACGGCCCGTCGTATGACGATGCCCGGACGAAAATCTCATCGTATTCCTGATAAAGGATCCCCCTGCCTGTCACACATTCCCGGTACCGGTATCCTGCACCTTCGATCTTGGTATGAAAAGCTCTTGCACGGGTATCCTCGATATAATCACTGAAATATTCCGGAAATGTCAGACAGATTTTCCCGTTCTCCGTATCCAGGACCAGACGCAGCATCCGGTCATTGTCCCCGAGCAATGCCTTTACAAGAGCATAATTTCCCCGGTTCAGATTGACATGGATTTCTGAAAGATTTTTACAATGACGGATCACGCCGTCATAATAGTCCTCAATCCCGTCATAAAGTGATATTCTCTGAAGATTTGCAGAATTGTAAAAGGCAAACCCCCTGAGCACCCTAAGATGCTCAGGAAGGATTGCCTCTTTAATATCTTCTCTCCAGGAAAATGCATTGCTTCCGATACCGATGACCGTAAGTCCGTCGATCGAATCCGGGATCCGGAGCCGGGAGATCTCTCCCTCATAGCCTGTCACCAGCACAAATGCCTCTCCTTCTATTTCTGTTTTTTCATACGTAAACGGCATACGTTCTCCCGATTACTCAAAAAGTCGTCTTCCGGCCACCTTGCGAATGATACAAAGTACCAGGCCCGCGATCGCAGCATATGCGATCGGAATGATGCGCATCTGATAAATCTCGGCGAACTGCGAAATACCGATCAGCTCTACAAGCTCTTTTGGTACAAAATTGATCGCAAGGCCGCAGACAAAGGAAAAGATCAGAATAATGACAAATCCGAACACTCCCCTGCCGGCGTCATAGCGGACATCAAGCTTATTGCCAAAATCATCACGCAGTCGTTTCCTTGTCATGATCCAGATGATCTGGATGATACCAAAAATCACAATGAATGCCGATAAGCCCAGGCAGATCAGCTGCGGAAAACTATCTACGATATATACCTTTTCTGTGATCGCTGCAGAGACATAAAATACCAGAACTGCTGCCATACAGATCATGGAGATCACCTGCAGAACACGCAGAACTACTGTCAGGGAACTGTCCAGTCTCTCCTCGCCTCTCCGGATCTTCTCCTCTTCCTCTTTTGCATCTTCTATGATCGCCTGCTTGCGTGCTTCCTCCTGCTGTCTTGCGATCTCTTTTCTGCGGGATTCTTTTTCTGCTTTTTTTCGTTCCTTTCTGGAACGGGTATCATCTCTGTCCTCATCCCGGGAATTGATAAAGAGATCATCGTCTACCGGTTTCTTTTGTTCTTTCACCGGGCGTTCCGTCATTACAATGGTGTCCTGCGTCACAGTACTGCTGGCGGGAGAAATCTCCTTTGTAGATTCTCCATACAGTGCTGCTTCCATTTCTTTAAGCGCATCCCAGCTTGTCACCACATCCTGTTCCTCAGGATGCTTGGTAAACCAATGTGTGGCAAACGCACACCCAGGGATCAGCATACGTCCGTTTTTCCTGACTTCCGCAACTGCCATCTCCATTAAAAGATTTGCATGTGCACGTCCCTCCGGGGAATTCTCTCCGTAAATGTGTGCGATCTCGCAGACATTTTTCCCGACTTCCGGATACTGAATCTGCGCTACCGCTTTTCCACTCTCATCCCGCATCACGATACGGTCATTATGTATTTCATATTTCATAACTACCCATCCCGCCTGTCGGCTGATTATTTATTCAGAAAGCCTTTTAACAGTGCAATGATTTTCTGAATGATCCCATTTGCATCTTCTGATGAAATATGGATTCCCATATCATCAAGCTTATTATATATGTTTTGTGCCTGTTCTTTCAAGGACTTCACATCAAGATTCAGAGAAGACAGCTTCCTGAGCAGTTCTCTTAACTGTGACTGTTCATCTTCTGTCAGTGAAACACCGAACTTTTGCTCGCCTTCATCGATCAAAGCATCCAGATTCTCATCACTGCTGTTCGCAACCTGCTCCTTCAGCCATGCTACCATGCCTTCAATCTCTTCATCGGAAACATCCCCGTTTTGTGCGGACTCGGTAATGCTGTCTTTGAGTTCACCCGTGGTGACCATCTCATCGATCGCTGCGTCTACGGTCTCCTCATCGACCTTCTCTCCCGTCTTTTCAGAATATGCTTTTATAGCCCCTACCAGCGCGGCAGTTCCGGAAATCTCAAATGGACCTGCTACAACAACATCAATGTCTTTTGCACCCGCTGTTGCAAGTGCATTTTCATACATTCCTTCTGTACAGTATCCGATGTTTTTGGTTGTAACATCGATGCCCTTGCCATCAGAAGCTTCCGTAACAAGAACAGAAGAAAGTGCTCTGCTTCCAATCTGGCTGGATGGGATATACGAATCCAGATACTGGTGCTCTTCGTCATTTGTCACCTTCTGGATCTGATCTTCCGGGATCTCACCTTCTTTGACTCCAAGCAATTCATAAACGGTCGCTTTTTCACTTTCACTAAGATCTGCGCCAAGCGATAAATAGGTCTCTTTTGTATCATAATCTCCGTCTGTTGCCGCAAAAGCTGCCGTCTGACCGGCTGTCGCTACGATTGCTGCTGTTAAAGCAATGGCTGTTCCTTTTTTTATAAAACGTTTCATTATACGCCTCCTGTTTTCCGGCACTTATTATCTTTTTTCGCCGGTTTTTATAAAACATCAACGATAATAGCAAATCTCTTTTGAATTGTCACGTTTTTTGGCAACGACTTTATAAAGGCTTCACAAAATGGTCACAAAATACACAGTTTCTTCACGGAAAAGACAATTTTTGAAAACAATCCCTTTATATTATGACACTGTAAGCAATAGGTTTTCGACTTCCATGACTTGTAACCGGTCATGGCGGTCATATGAAATATAAGGTTGATCAGTTATGGAGGGAATGCATATGTTTCAACTGAAAAATCTGAAAAAGACCAGACACGAGAACTATGAAAACGTCAACTGGGATTCTGTTTATCAGGAGGCAAAACCCAGAAATAAGAAAAAGGCAGCGAACATCTATCTGCGTTCTCTGCTCTGCGCCCTGATCATTGGCGGCGTCGGCGGAGGCATGGTGTTCGGCTCCTTTGCTGCAGGAAAAAATGTGTATGGCAACACAGCCGCACCGACCGCGATCGCAACCACCACCTCGCAGACATCACAAAATGAAACAGCAGACAACGAAGTGGCTTCAGGAACAGCTACTCTTGCAGAAGGCATGACCGTTTCCCAGGTGGCAGACCAGTGCACTTCATCTGTGGTCGCGATCACCAATAAGAGCGTTTCCGAGACCATGAGCATGTTCGGACAAAGTGCTGAGATTGAAAGTGCCGGTTCCGGCGTGATCATTGGGAAGAATGATGATGAACTCCTGATCGCAACCAATTATCACGTTGTGGAAGGCGCGAACACATTAACGGTTTGTTTCAATGATTCGGAGGAAGCTGTCTACGAAGCAAACATCAAGGGAACCGATTCCACGAACGATCTGGCTGTGATCGCTGTATCTCTATCAGATGTAGATGACGATGTCTTAAAGAACATCTCAATCGCAACCTTTGCAGATGCTGACAGCGCAAGCGTGGGTGATCAGGTCGTTGCGATCGGCAATGCGCTCGGCTATGGCCAGTCTGTTACATCAGGCTATATCAGTGCGTTAGACAAAGAAGTCGAAATCGATGAAAACACCACATCCACTCTGCTGCAGACAGATGCTGCCATCAATCCGGGCAACAGCGGCGGCGCTCTGTTCAACATGGAAGGCGAGCTGATCGGTATCAATACTGCTAAGTTCTCTGATACAACGGTAGAAGGTATGGGCTTTGCGATCCCGATCTCAAGTGCCGAACCGATCCTTGAAAAACTGATGACTGAGGAAACAAAGAGCAAACTTACCAGCGGCTATGGATACCTTGGCATCTACGGACAGGATGTCGATGCACAGACTGCAGAAAACTATGGCCTTCCGGAAGGCATCTATATCTCTCAGGTCGTTAACGGAAGCTGCGCACAGGCGGCAGGCCTGCAGAAGGGAGATATCATCACTGCCTTTAACGGACAGGAGATCAACAGCCTGACAGAATTAAAGAACCTGCTTCAGTATTACAAAGCAGGTACGCAGGTTGAAGTGACCTATGCAAGAAACAGCAATGGCGTATACAAAGAAAAGACCATCACTGTTACGCTTGACTCAGAGGAGACTGCAGGAAATAGCACTTCTGAGGACAATGATTCCAGACAAGACGGAAGCTCTTCACAGGATGAGTCCTCACAGAACGACTTCTACGGAAACGGCAATGATTCTTACGAAGGCAATGGTTCCTATGGAAACAACGATTCTTACGGAAACAGCGATTCTTATGGGCCTTCCTTCGGAAATGGCAGCGGTGATTCCTACGGATCCCAGTATGGGAATGGCGGTTCTTACGGCGGGAACTCATTAGAAGACTTCTTCTCATTCCTGTGGTAACCATACAGCAGTATATAGGTTATACAGCAGTATATAGGTTCCCCGGAGGAGATATAAATAACCCCGGCTGAAGCATGTAACCCCCGGCTGACAATCGTCAGCCG
>JAZQEX010000060.1:0-28850 GCA_045539215.1 Eubacterium sp.
ATCCACATCTCCCTCGAGACGTTTGATCAGCTCCTTCAGCTTAATGTCGCCGGGGCCGATCCCAAGCATCGGAGAAATTGCGCCGTGAAGCACATGGTAGACCCCGTCATATTGTCCGGTCTTTTCATACGCTGCCAGATCTCTCGTATTCTCTACGACCATGATCTGCTTATGATTTCTTGCCGGATTGCTGCAGATCGGACACTCCTCCGAATCTGTCAGCGTAAAACAGGTCTTGCAATAACGGATGTTTTCCCGCGCTTCTCTGATGGTATCAGAAAGACGGTTTACCCTGTCCACCGGCATATTTAAGATATGAAATGCCAGACGCTGCGCAGACTTGTTTCCGATTCCGGGCAGGCCCGAAAGCTCTTCGATCAGTCTGCTGATCTGTTTGCTGTAGTAATCCATTAGAACGGAAGTCCTCCAAGACCACCCAGTCCACCTGTCAGACTGGACATGGAAGCCTGTGTAGATTCATCAACCTGACGAAGTGCTTCGTTTGTCGCAGCTACGATCAGGTCCTGAAGCATCTCGATGTCATCCGGATCTACTACTTCTTCCGCAAGTGTTACACTTAAGACCTCTCTCTTACCGGAGATCTTAACTTCTACCGCACCGCCGCCTGCGGTTGCAGTGAATTCTTTTTCCTCAAGTTCTTTGGCTGCCTCTTCCATCTGCTTCTGCATCTTCTGAGCCTGCTTCATCAGGTTGCCCATGTTGGCCGGCATGCCGCCCGGAAATCCACCTTTCTTTGCCATAAGGTACCTCCTTATTCTTCAATCTCAATATCAATATTATGAATGATCTTTGTCAGGTCAATATAGTTCTGTTCAAAAGATCTCCCCGGCGCCTGCTTAACGACTCTGACCGAAACTTCTTTTCCGATCTTTTCTGAAATCATATCAGCAAGTTCCTGCCGGTGTTTTTCATTCGATAAATAAGTATATGCTATTTCATCTTCAAATACCAGCACTAATTTCCCGTCGTCTCCAAGGGTAAGATTTGCGGCTCTGGCATAGATCTTTACCGGATTCGGAAGTCCCTCTGTGATCTGACGCCATCCCTGTACTACCCGGCGGACATCTTCCGGGATCGCTTCCGGTCGGATCGTGGGCTTTTTTTGCTCCTGCACCGGTTCTTCCGGACGGCTTTGCTGTGCCGCTTTTGCAGGGGCTGCCTGGATCCCTCTCTCGACCTTTCTCTCAAGTGCCTCGATCCGGTCAAGCAGTGCATCCTGGTCGCGGTCCATCTCCGGCTTGCAGAGTCTGATCACTGCGATCTCTAACAGGATCCTTTTTTGTGCCGCATAACGCATGTCATTTAACAAATTGGAGAAGACGCGGATATAACGCATCAGCCCGTCATCTGAGATGCTGTTTGCCATTTCTTTTAATAAGGAAAGGTTTTCTTCTGTCGTGTCCAGAATATCCTCGATCTGATCAGAAGATTTCAGCAGCAGAAGACTTCTTAAGAAACCGATAAAGTCTGTCACGAACTGAGACAGTTCCCGGCCCTGACGGACCAGCTCATCGATCACTGCCATTGCGCGGGAAACGTCATCCGTAAGAACCGCTTCGAGAAGCTGTGAAAACACCGTGGTGTCTGCCGCGCCGAGTACCTCCAGCACATTTTCATAGGTAAGTGCCTGTCCGAGGTAAAAGCTGATGCACTGATCTAAGAGGCTCAGTGCGTCACGCATAGATCCGTCCGCCGCTTTTGCAATATAACGGATGGCCTTTTCCTCGACCGGCGTCTCTTCCGCCTGCATCAGCTCCGTGAGCCGGTCAGCGATCGTATCTGCCGTGATGCGGTGAAAATCATATCGCTGGCAGCGGGAAAGAATGGTCACCGGAATCTTGTGTGCTTCTGTTGTTGCCAGAATAAAAATGACATAGGATGGGGGCTCTTCCAATGTTTTTAACAGGGCATTGAACGCGCCCGCTGAAAGCATGTGCACCTCGTCGATGATATAAACTTTATATTTTCCTTCTGTCGGAGGATAGCTCACCTCTTCACGGATCTGGCGGACATCATCCACACCGTTGTTGGATGCCGCATCGATCTCGATCACGTTTAACGACGCACCGCTTTTGATCCGCTTGCAGACTTCGCATTCCCCGCAGGGACTCCCGTCCTGCGGATTTTCACAGTTGACCGCGCGCGCAAAAATCTTCGCCACAGTGGTCTTTCCTGTGCCTCGTGTGCCGCAAAAAAGATAGGCATGACCGATACGCCCCGCCTTGATCTGATTGGTCAGCGTGGTGACAATATGGTCCTGTCCCTTAACATCTGTAAATTCCGACGGACGATATTTTCGATATAAAGCCGTATAAGACATAGATTACTTCTCCTAAGCATCCGCTTTATGCAGATAAGAAAAATAATAAACCAGGCCGACACAGATGGAGCCGCCTACGATATTGCCCAAAGTAGAAGGCAGAAGATTTCCGCCAAAGAAGTTTGCTGCATTGATCGCATCAAGGTTCACGCCTGCTGCCTGTGCCGCTTCCGCATACATCGGAACCGTTTTCGCAAAAAGGCCTGCACCGATATAATACATGTTTGCCACGCAGTGCTCGAAGCCGCAGACAACGAACAGCATGATCGGGAAGAACAGGCCGATTACTTTGCCTGCCACATCCTTTGCCGCGTTCGCGATCCAGACTGCGATACATACTAAGAAGTTACATCCAATGCCTCTCAGGAATGCTTCCCCGAATGTCAGAGAGCATTTGGATGCTGCGGTAGACATAACAGATACCGCCAGTCCGCTGTCAAACAGCGAAAGCGTATGGCCGTAAACGACCAGTGCTGCCACAAGGATGCCGCCAAGCAGGTTCGCAAACCATACGACCACCCAGTTTTTCAGCATGCCGCCCGCTGTGATCTCACGCTTCGCAAGCGGGATCGCCATCAGGCAGTTTCCGGTAAAGAGCTCTGCACCTGTCAGTACACACATCGCAAGTCCTGCCGGGAAAATGCAGGCTGAGATCCACTTTGCAATTGACGGAATGCTGACAGACACAGCTGCCGTCGTCGAACCGATACCTGCAAGTGCGATAAACGCGCCAGCCATGATACCCAGAAGAATCATCTGCGGAATCGGCATATTCGCCTTTCCCTTACCTGCTCCGATATAATTTTTTGCCACCTCTGCTGATGAAAACAGATTCATGTCTCTCTCCCACCTATCTTTTTCAAAAATTACCCCAGTTTGTCATCATAGTATATCGTAGTTCCTTTCTTTTTTCAACGGAACACGATTGTAAAATCAGGAGAAATAAAAAAACAGCGTTTCTGGAGTGCTTCCAAAAACCCTGTTTCTTTACGGAGACGAAGGGATTCGAACCCTTGTGCCGGGATGAACCGACAAACGCATTTCGAGTGCGCCGCGTTATGACCACTTCGCTACGTCTCCATATTGGGTTATATATTCCGACAAAAAAATATCGGTATTTACAAAAAAGGGCATCCTGCTTTGAATCCCGGCACCAGACGTTACTTCTGCAGCCAGCTCACCCCAGGCACCCTTGCGGCACCCGAAAGGTTCCGCTTAAGGCTGCTCCATTCCTGACCTGACCTGGTTCACGGATTCTCGTCGCGCAAGACCCGGAGATCAACACCACTTACAGAAGGCAGCTCTGCCACCTAAAGACCCGAGGCAGGATATCACTCCAGCTATAGCGGATTGCTGGTACAGGGTACCGCTAACACCCCAGCTGCCCGGAAATTCATACTAGCATGCGGAAAAAGAAAAGTCAATATCGCCATGCGCGACAGAAAGCCATTCGCAGAATGCTAACGCATTCTTGCTCATGCTTTCTGTCGCCCTATAAGTATAAAAAAGAAAGCGGATGGGAATGCAAGCATTCCTTCCGCTTTCTTCTTTATCCTTGCACGGCTCGTTACTTAGCCAAAGTATCTGTCCAGCAGGCCTTTGAGAGCTTTGCCGTGGCGAGCTTCGTCTCTTGCCATCTCATGTACGGTGTCATGGATTGCATCAAGGTTTAATGCTTTTGCTCTCTTAGCAAGATCTGTCTTGCCAGCGGTTGCGCCAAACTCAGCTTCTACACGCATCTCAAGGTTTTTCTTGGTGCTGTCTGTAACAACTTCGCCGAGAAGCTCTGCAAATTTTGCAGCATGCTCAGCCTCTTCCCAAGCTGCCTTTTCCCAATACAGACCGATTTCCGGATAGCCTTCTCTATGTGCTACTCTTGCCATTGCAAGATACATACCTACTTCTGAGCACTCGCCCTCAAAGTTTGAACGCAGATCAGCAATGATGTCTTCCGGTGCATCTGCTGCTACGCCTACTACATGCTCAGCAGCCCATGCCTGATCTGCAGACTGCTCGTTGAATTTGGAAGCCGGAGCTTTACATACCGGGCAAGCGTAATCAGCCGGAAGTGCTTCGCCTTCATATACATAACCACATACAGAACATACAAATTTTTTCATGTCGTTGTTTCCTTTCTTCATTTAATACATTGATGAATTTCTATGATAAGTTCCGGATTGCTTTCTTGCTTTTCCGGAAGGTTATCCGTTTCTTATGCCGACTGATCCTTTTTCAGACACGTCGGACAAGTTCCATAGAAGAATGTCCGCTGGTCATCGATCTGCCCTTCAAAACCCTTCTGCGCCTCTTTGATCAGACGCGGTGCGCGTGTCCCCTCCATGTCGATCAGGCTGCCACACTGTCTGCAAACAAAATGATCATGCGGTGTTGTGATCGGATCAAATCGGTCCGGGCCTTCATCGGTCGAAATCTTACGAATCTCTCCCATCTCAGACAGCAACGCCAGATTGCGATAAACCGTGCCAAGACTGATGTTCGGAATCTCTTCCCTGATATGATGATAAACGGTCTCGGCTGTCGGATGATCCCTTCGCGTTTCGAGAAAACGCTGGATGCTGTCCCTCTGTTTACTTCGCTTTCTCACTGCACCCATAGCACTCCTCCAGTCTGTACACCCCCCTGCAATATGACGATAACATGGTGGTAACCGGTTAGTCAATTATAACAATAGGAATTATTACTGTTTTGAACGCATAAGCTCCTGCGCAGCGGCAGTGAAACGGAAGCTTGCTTACGCTTTCACTGACATTGCGCAAGGCAACGAACACGAGCAATAAAGCTACGCGATGCGTAAGTGAGCGGGGCGGGTTGCGAGTGGTCGTAGGATGGCGGGAGTTGCATTGCAACGGAGCCATCCGTAAGCTTATGCCGCATAAGCTCTTGCGGCGCAGCATCTTGGGCAAAATCCTCCACTTCCCGGGCTCCAGGCCCATTTAAGAGCATGTTCTGCCCGCCAGCACGCCGTGGCTGACCTCCGCGGGCATATGGCTCCATCATCAGGGTATTATACCCGCGAAACTTGCTGATAAGCCCAAACTGCCATAAATTGCCAGATGAGTTCGTTGCCATACAACTCTCAGCTATTGTATAATGTCAGCAACCTATTCCATCAGGATCTGCATCCGATTCCGTCAGGAGGACATGATGAAGCAAGTTCTTACAGAAGATGAAAAATATATGAAAGAAGCCATTCGGCAGGCCAAGAAAGCCGCCGCACTCGATGAAGTCCCGATTGGCTGCGTGATCGTGCATGACGGCGCTATCATTGCGCGTGGTTATAACAGACGAAACACCGACGCGAACACACTTGCTCACGCGGAGCTTTCCGCGATCAGAAAAGCCAGCAAGAAACTCAGCGACTGGCGTCTGGAAGAATGTACGATGTATGTGACATTGGAGCCCTGTCAGATGTGTGCAGGTGCCCTGGTGCAGTCCCGCATCAAGACGGTTGTGATCGGTGCGAAAAATCCGAAGGCAGGATGCGCCGGCTCCGTCATGAACCTGTTACAGATCCCGGCATTTAACCACCAGGTAGAGATCCGCTATGGCGTGCTTGAAGAAGAGTGCAGCACGATGCTGAGCTCATTTTTTGCTGACTTAAGAAAAAGAAAAAAAGATGCCGGCCTCCGAAAACGGAAGCGCGGCATAGATTACAACGTATAAAATTTTACTCCATCCACTGCTCCAGTGCAGATGTCCCGTACTTCGATGCGTTATAACACATCATAACATCCGCATACGGTGCAGCTTTTTCGATATCGCGGATCGCGCAGGATCCGCTTCCGCCACCGGAGGTATAGAACGGATAGATCGTCTTTCCGGTCATATCATACTCTTCTAAGAAGCTGATGATCGCCATCGGGCAGGTCGAGAACCATACCGGGAAACCGACCATGATCGTATCATATGTGTCCATATCCGCAACGGTATTCAGAATTTCCGGACGGCTGTTTGTCAGTTTTTCTTTTCCACCAACTGCAATTTTTCCTGCGTAGCTCTCCGGATAATCATTGACCGTCTTTATTTCAAATAAAGTACCGCCAACTGCCTCGCAGATTTCCTTTGCCAGCTCCTGTGTGTGACTGGTACAGGAAAAATATGCAACTAAAATTTTTCTGTCATCCATATTGATTCCCCTTATCCCATATCGTTTCGATATGTACTTTCCATGTTCCATATATCTTACCAGATTTTGCGTATATCGGCAATGACGAAATGGTAACTACCCCGCTTTCTACCTTACACGCCGATACCGCTTCGGAATCTGATTCCAGAAGGAAGGTGCGAAGATCAGGAGCATGGGGAGAAACTCCAGTCTTCCGGCAAGCATATCAAAGCAAAGCACGATTTTTGAAAGCATCGAAAATCCGCCAAACGTTCCCGTCGGTCCGACGACATCCAGCCCTGGGCCAATATTATTGATGCAGGCAACGACTGCTGTAAAATTTGTCGTAAAGGAACAGTGATCCAGAGATACCACCAGCAGGCTGCCCATACCTACCATGCAAAAGATTGCCAGGTATGCACTGATGTTTCTGAGGATGTTTTCGTCCACTGTTTTTCCATCCATATGCACCTGCTCTACGAGACGCGGATGCAGTGAGCGTCTGAGTTCCCGTCTGGCACTCTTAAACAAAAGCACGATACGCGAGATCTTCAGACCACCGCCGGTACTGCCGGCGCAGGCGCCGATGAACATCAGGATCACCAGAAGCATTCTGGAATATTCCGGCCACAGGTTAAAATCTGTCGTTGCGTAACCGGTCGTTGTGATGATCGAGGAAACCTGGAAAAACGAATAACGCATCGATTCTCCAAAGGAATCAAACATCGAGCGGACATTCAGGCCGATCGTGATCACCGCAAAGGCAACGATTCCCAGATACCACCGAAGCTCCTCGTTTTTCAGAACATTTTTTCCGCGCTTCATCAGGATCAGAAAATACAGATTAAAGTTCACGCCAAATGCCAGCATGAAAATGCCGGTCACAATATCAATATAAGCACTATGAAAATGCGCCACGCTTTCCGTATAATTGGAAAAACCACCCGTTCCGGCCGCGCCAAACATCTGGATCAGCGCATCGTAGACCGACATGCCGCCGCAAAGAAGCAGGATCAGCATGATGATCGAAAGCGCAATGTACATCCCATAAAGAATCCGCGCTGAGGAGCGCATTTTCGGTACAAGCTTTGCCGCAGCAGGGCCGGTGGATTCCGCACGCAGTAGGTGCAGGCTGTTACCGCCTGCCATCGGAAGGATCAGGAGCATGAAAACAAGAACCCCCATACCGCCGATCCAGTGCGTGAAGCTTCGCCAGAACAAAAGTCCGTACCCGAGCGGTTCAACTGCAGAAAGGATGGTCGCACCCGTAGTCGTAAACCCGGACACGGTTTCAAAAAACGCGTCGACATAATTCGGGATCGCACCACTGATGACAAACGGCAGTGCGCCAAATGCACTCAGCAGGATCCAGGACAACGCTACGATCGCAAATCCTTCTTTTACATAAAATATTTTCTTTTTCGGCCCGGCCAGATATAAAAGGATACCGACCGCTGCCGTGATTCCGATTGTGATCAGAAACGCATTCCTGACGTTGTGCTCTCCGTAAATACAGCTGACTGCCATCGGTGCACACATCAGGATCGCTTCCAGCAAAAGAATGCCGCCGATCACATACATGATCATCCGTTTATTCATATCTTTTCACCAGAATATCCTTTAACTGACGCATGCCCCGTATCGTGGTTACGATGACGACACGATCACCGACCTGCATCCTGTCTTTTCCTGACGGAATGATTACTTCTTCGTCACGAACGATCGCACAGACAAGCAAATGGTCTTTGAGCGGAAGACTCTGCAGCGGCACGTCTGTCAAGCCATCCATTTCACTGTTGATCACAAATTCCAGCGCCTCTGCTGTATTTCCTGCGATCCAGTACATCTCCTCCATACTGCTGCCGGCTGCATTCTCCATCGCGCGAGCATAGCGGATCACGCGGCTGGCCGTAATACTGCGCGGCGAGACCACACTTCCGATCTCCTTGTCGCGGACGAGATCCAGCACGGCTTCTCTGCTGACCTTGGTAACGATCTTCGGGACACACAGGGATTCCGCATACATCGAAAGCAGGACATTTACCTCATCTGTGCCTGTCATGGAAACAAAAGCATCCGCCTGTGCGATTCCTTCTTCAAAAAGGACATCCCGGTCCGTGCCATCCGCACAGATGATCAATGCATTCGGGAAGCGGTCGCTCAGACGCTTACAGCTTTCTTCACTGCTCTCGATCACGACAGCACGCATTCCGGTCTTCTCCATCATGCGCAAAAGATAATACGTTACCTTTCCGGCACCGATAATCATGACATCACGCGGCATACGCTCCGGGATCCCTGCAAGCTTTAAAAAGCGTTCCGCTTCCATCGGCTCTGCCGCAAAGCTCACGACATCCCCCTTCTGCAGCCGGAATTCGCCATCCGGAATGACTGTCTCACCGGCTCTCTGTACGGCACAGATCAATGCCCTGACATGGTGTGTCCCGATAAAATCCTTCAGCGGGACCTGCGTCAGCGGTCCTTCCTTGGAGAGATTGATATCTGCCATTGTGAAACGTCCGTGTGAAAAATGTTCCACGGACTGAACGCCCGGATAACGAAGTACTGAAAAAATTTCCTGCGCCGCCATCAGCTCCGGATTCAGCGTCACGGTCAGCCCTGTCTCTTCCCGCAGCAGCTGCATCTGGTCAGCGATCTCCGGATCTCTGACCCTGGCAATGGTATGCGGCGTTCCGATCTTTTTGGCGATGATCGCACACAAAAGATTGATCTCATCACCGGCTGTCACCGCGATCAGAAGATCGGCATTCCCTGCGCCTGCTTCCCGCAGGACTTCTTCGCGCACACCATTCCCATGCACACTCAGGATATCCAGTCTGACCTCCTGCTCAGCCAGACACTTTTCTTTGATGTCAACTGCCGTCACTTCATGACCCTCCTGGACCAGCTTCTCAATGATCTGACTGCCGACTTTTCCACTGCCTACTACAATGACTTTCATATCGTTTTCTTCCTGTTAAAGCAAAAACTGATTTTTTCAAAATCAACGCGTATTTTATGATTTTTCGTCAACATTACGCCTGTCGGATTTCTTTGTCAAGTGAATTATTTTGCTCCTATTTTTATAAGATTTGACGCCTGTTTCATGCGAATCTATAATATGTTTCAGGAAATACTGTTTTGTGAAATACGAGTGTACGATCTGCGCAAAGAGGATATTGAAAATGAATGAAAATATTGCATTAGAAACCGCCGTCGTTGCACGGCTCATAGAAAAAAACTGGCGCATCGCGTTCGCGGAATCCTGCACCGGCGGGCTCTGTGCCGGGCGCCTGGTGAATGTTCCGGACGCATCGCGCGTACTGGATGTCTCATTTGTTACCTATGCAAATGAGGCGAAGATCAAATATCTCGGGGTGCCGATCGACCTGATCGAAGCACATGGCGTTGTCAGCGAGGAAGTCGCCGGCACCATGGCTGCGGGAGTCGTAAAAACCGCCGGCTGTGAGGTCGGTGTAGCCACCTCCGGCATTGCAGGGCCTTCCGGCGCTGTCCCGGGAAAACCCGTCGGAACCGTCTGCTTCGGTTTTTCCGTCAACGGACAGGTTACGACTTACACACGCCACTTTGACGGCATGGCGCGAAACGAAGTCCGCGCCGCTGCAGTCGAATTCGTATTCGAAACGCTGCCAACATTGCTGTAACAAAAAGCATATTGAAAAGGCCAGGTCCCTTCGCTTCATTGTACGAAGGCTCCTGGCCTTTTTATTCCTATGATAAGAGATTTGCCAGCGCTGCAAATTCTTCAAGTGATAATGTCTCGCCACGAACAGTTAATGGCTTCCCAAGTGCTGCAATGGCTTCTTCGATCTCTTCTTTTGAGAAATGAAGGTTGCCGGCATTCTTGAGTCCGTTCGCAAGAGTCTTTCGGCGTTGGTTAAACGATGCGCGGATCAGGCGGAACATGAGCTTTTCATCCTTTACATCTACCGGCGGATTTTCATGTCTGGTCAGACGGATGACTGCGGAACCGACTTTTGGCTGTGGTAAAAAGCTTGCCGGGGACACTTCCGTAATGATCTCCGGCTTTGCGTAATACTGAACGGCCAGAGACAATGCCCCGTAATCCTTGCTGCCCGGTCCGGTCTGCATGCGGTCCGCAACTTCCTTTTGCACCATGATCGTGATGCTCTCTGCCGGAATCCCGCTTTCAAACAATTCCAGTATGATCGGCGTTGTGATGTAATACGGCAGGTTTGCCACGACCTTGATCGGCTGCCCGCCGTTCTTTTCTTCTACCAGCTTTGCGATATCTGTTTTAAGGATGTCGTTATGAATGATGTCGACATTCGGATAGCCCTGCAATGTGTCTTCAAGAATCGGGATCAGCATCCGGTCGATCTCAACCGCTGCTACGCCGCGAGCATGATAAGCAAGATACTGCGTCATCGTTCCGATGCCCGGTCCGATCTCCAGTACGTAATCATCCTCGCCAATGCCTGCTGCATCCACGATTTCCTCTAACACATTCGCATCGATCAGGAAGTTCTGTCCGTACTTTTTCTGAATGGTAAACTGATACTTTTGTGTGACGGCTTTGACCGCCTGTGCGCTTGCCAGATATGGCAGCGGCTTGTATACATTTGCCATAAGATTCTACTCCATATTGAAAAACCGTCGTGCATTTGCTTCCGTAACAGCAATCACTTCTTCCTTCGTCAGCCCTTTCAGACTTGCGATCTCTGCTGCCACATAATCGATATAGCCTGACTGGTTCCGCTTGCCACGGTACGGATCCGGCGCAAGGTACGGGCAGTCCGTTTCGAGCAATATGCGCTCCATCGGAACGGCTTCCACGGTCCGCTTCAGCTTCTTGCCGTTTTTAAAGGTCACAACGCCGCCGACACCGAAATAATAGCCGAGCTTTACATATTCCTCCGCGAGCTCCGGCGAATAGGAATAGCAGTGCATCACAGCGGTGATCCGTCCGGCATATTCTTTTAAAATCCGCAGCGTGTCTTCTGCCGCATCGCGGCTGTGTACACTGACCGGCAGATTCAGCTTCTCTGCCAGGTCAAGCTGTCTGCGGAACCACTTCTCCTGAACGTCATGCGTCTCCACATTCCAATGGTAATCCAGGCCGATCTCGCCGATTGCCACCACTTTCGGGTCTGTTTCTGCTGTTTTTCGAATCCAGTCGAAGACGGCATTCCCACTTTCGCCTGCCTGGTCAGCCGCTTCAACACCAGCATCTGCAGGTCCCGCAACAGCCGGCTCCGCGGCTTCAAGTTCCCCGACATCGTCCGGGTGCAGACCGACGGCAGCATAAATAAACGGATACTTCCACGCCAATGCCACGCCATCCTTACAATCCTGAAAAGACGCGCCGACATTCACGATGGTTCCGACATTTTGTTCTGACATGGACGAAAGCAGTTCGTCGCGGTCTGCGTCGAACTGCTTATCGTTATAATGCGCATGTGTATCGAAAATTGCCATATTTATTTCATCTCACATTCTACTCTGAATCAGCTTACGTGCTGCTTCGCTGCTTAGCAGCTCCCGCAGGAGCTGATTCAACAAATCTCCGCGCCCGAAGGCATATCCTTTTCCGGTGTCATCAGGGACAGATTCCCGTCTGCATCCTCTGCGCAGAGCAGCATGCCTTCGGAAAGGACGCCTGCAAGCTTGGCCGGTTTTAAGTTTACAAGTACCATAACTTTTTTGCCAACCATCTCTTCTGCGGAGTAATATTTCTTAATTCCGGATACGATCTGCTTTGTCTGGCTGCCGATCTTGACCTGTGAGCACAGAAGCTTCTTTGACTTCGGCACTTCTTCACAGGCAATGATCTCGCCGACCTGGAACTGCATCTGACCGAACTGGTCAAATGTGATCTCCGGCTTTGCTTCGATATCGATGCCATCGTCCTCTGCTTCTTCTTCGGCTGCATCCGCTTCTTCTTCCGGATTCAGTGCCTCAACCTGCTTCATCACATCCTCCAGTTTCAGACGCGCGAAGAGAATCTCTGCATCTTCTTCCTTTAATGTAATGCCGTCCGGATAAAGTCCGAACTGATCGAGCACATCAAAATCACGCGGCTGTGCCTGCAGCTGTTTTAAGATCTTCTCAGAGGTCTCCGGCAGGAAGCTGACCAGAAGGTTCGCACCGATGCAGATGCCCTCGATCAGGTTATACATTACCGTAGCGAGGCGGTCCTTTTTCGCTTCATCTCTTGCCAGAACCCATGGCTCTGTCTCGTCGATATATTTGTTCAGACGACGGAATACGGCAAACACTTCGCTGATCGCATCTGCCACACGCAGATCGTTCATCTTCGCCTGCACCTTATCACGGGCGCCTGTCACGACTGCCTTCATATCCGCGTCTACTGCTGCCTCGGTTGCGCCGGCTGCGGAAACGCCGGATACCGGATCTGTCTCGGAAGCTGCGCCTGCATTGCGCACCTGACCGTCAAAATATTTGCAGCTCATGGAGATCGTACGCTTCACGAGGTTGCCAAGCGTGTTGGCCAGATCGGAATTGGTCCGCTCTACCATCAGATCCCAGGAGATCACACCGTCATTGTCAAACGGCATCTCATGCAACAGGAAATACCGCACTGCATCCACGCCAAAGATCGATACCAGATCATCTGCGTAAAGCACATTGCCCTTGGATTTGCTCATCTTTCCGTCGCTCATCAGAAGCCACGGATGTCCGAATACCTGCTTTGGCAGCGGCACATCGAGTGCCATTAAGAAGATCGGCCAGTAGATCGTATGGAAGCGGATGATATCCTTACCGATCAGATGCAGGTCAGCCGGCCAGAACTTCTTAAACAGATCTGAAGAATTACCGTCCGCATCATATCCGATCTTTGTGATGTAGTTGCTCAGCGCATCCAGCCATACATAGACAACATGCTTCGGATCAAAGTCAACCGGAATACCCCAGGTAAAGGACGTTCTGGAAACACACAGATCCTGCAGACCCGGCTTTAAGAAGTTGTTGACCATCTCGTTCTTACGGGAAACCGGCTGGATGAACTCCGGATGTGTCTCGATATGCTCCATTAGGCGGTCCGCATACTTGCTCATCTTAAAGAAATATGCTTCTTCCTTCGCCATCTGGACATCCCGTCCGCAGTCCGGGCATTTGCCGTCCACAAGCTGTGTCTCCGTCCAGAAGGACTCACACGGTGTACAGTACCAGCCTTCATAGGCACCTTTATAAATATCGCCCTGCTCATAGAGCTTTCTGAAAATCTTCTGAATCTGCAGCTTGTGATCGGCATCTGTCGTCCGCACGAAATTGTCATAGGACGTATTCATCAGATCCCAGATCCGCTTGATCTCTGCAGATACTTTATCCACATATTCCTGCGGCGTCACACCGGCTTCCTGTGCCTTGAGCTCATTTTTCTGACCATGCTCGTCGGTACCGGTCTGATAGTAAACATCATACCCTTCCTGACGTTTATAGCGCGCAATGGCATCCGCGAGCACAATCTCATACGTATTGCCGATATGCGGCTTGCCGGATGCATAGGCGATCGCCGATGTAATATAATAGGTTCCTTTACACTTGTCACACATAAACTTATCTCGTTTCCCTTCTGTTATATTTTCGGATCCTGATCCGTATCTTTACAGCAATGCTGCTAGCTTATCATATTCTTCCTTCAATTTCAAAAGCAACGCATCATATCCGTCTGTTTTCTCTGCACGTGCCAGCTCTGTGATCTCGACAACCGGTGCGAGCAGATTATTCAAAGAGACATTGCCAAGCGTTCCCTTCAGCGCATGCGCATATTCAAAGGCCTGCCCGATCTCACCCTCCTGAATGGCCTGCGGCAACTTCTCATACCGATCGTCCTCCAGGCACATCCGTACCATCTTCAGATAGAATTCTTCGTTATCCATACATCTGGCCAACCCTGTTTTGGTGTCAGCTCCAAGCGCATTTAATGCTTCGATCGTTAACATCCTAATCCTCTCCTCTCCGCATTCGCTCTTCTTTGATCGCATGCTTCACGAAGTCCTCCTCCGGAAGCGGTCTTGAAAAATAATATCCCTGGATGATATAACATCCGCAGTTTTTCAGGAAGTCTACCTGATACTGTTCTTCAACGCCTTCTGCCACCACATCGACGTTCAGATATTCCGCAATGTCAATGATCAGGCGGACCAGACGCTCTCTCTTTTCATTGGTGCTCAGGTTATGAACAAAATGCATGTCCATTTTCAAAATATCAACCGGAATGTCCGCCAGCATGTTCAGAGAAGAATATCCGGTTCCGAAATCATCCATCTCGATCTTGAACCCAAGTCCCCTGAGCCGCTCCGCCATTGCAACGATCTGCTCACCATCCTCCGCATAGGCAGATTCCGTGATCTCCAGATACATATCATCTGTCCCCAGACCGTTTTCTTCCAGGATCTCCTGCAGATGATCGATGATCCCGCGACCGTAAAGATCGACACGGGACACATTCACGGACACCGGTATTTTCAGTCCGAATTCTTCCCGCCAGCGTTTCATGTGCTGTGCAGTCTTCTTCCAGATATAATAATCCAGCTTCTGGACCAGACCGTTTTTCTCAAACAACGGAATAAAGACGCCGGGGCTTACCATACCCAGCTCCGGATGCTGCCATCTGACCAGTGCCTCCGCACTCGTCAGTACCGGCTGCTCTCCGGAAATGTTGTATTTCGGCTGATAATAGATCTTAAACTGATCGTCAGCAATTGCCTCGTCAATGTCCCGGATCAGGCGGCCCGCATACATCTCCCGTTCAAATGTCTTCGGATCATAATACCCGACAACTCTGGAATAATCCCTGCGGATCAGATTTGACGCCTGTACCGCCCGGTCAAACCGACGTTCAATATCAATGTTCTTATCGGCGTTTTCATAAACACCGCCTCTGACACGGATATTGTATTCCCGATAAATCGAGAAATGCTCGTTCATCTGCGCCAGCATTTCCTCATATCCGCTGTCTCTGTGCGGCAGATACAGTAAAAACTTATCTGCTTCCACGCGGCAGGCCATACCGTTCGTATCCGCGATCAGCCCCTTGATAAACGCGGACAGATGCAATAGCACCTCGTCTCCGGCACCCTTTCCGTGCAGCTCATTGATCATATGGAAATGACAGATGTCCAGTGCGACCGCATCCATCTCCTGTTCTGCATGGAACCGGTCATACTGCTCCGCATAGCGATAAAAAAAGTCCTTATTGAACAAGGCCGTAAGCGCATCCCGTTCTGTGGACTGGATGATGCTTCGGTCCTCAAACAGCTCGATGGTCTTCTGGATCCTGGCCGTGATCACTTCCGGCATGCTGAATGGCTTTACAATAAAATCAGACGCCCCCAGACGTAGACATTCCACCTCTGCGGATTCCTCCGATGTCAGCACGATGATCGGAATCCTCGACAGTTCTTCATCCGCGCGCATGGCACGGATCACATCATACCCGTTCATACCGGGCATCAGAAGATCTAAGAGTACCAGAGAAAGATATTCCCGATTCTCCCGGATGATCTTCATGGCCTCTTCGCCGTTTTCCGCAAACATGGTCTCAAAATCAGCGGATGTGATATGTCCGAGGATCTCCCGGTTGACTCTCTCATCGTCTACGATCAGGAGCAACCGCTTTCCGGAGACAGAATTAAATTTTACATGGCTTTTTAGCATATACATACCGCCTTTTATAGTATTGTACTCAAGACTTTACTACACTTCTAAATTGCTTTCAACCTCATTTGGCGTTTCCTCAAAAAACGCAAACCCGTTCCGCCCTTTTTTCTTAACTTCGTAAAGTGCTGTATCCGCCTTGCGGTACAGCTCATCCGCATCGCATCCGACGGAAAACGCCACACCGATCGACAGCGTCACATCGGGCAGATCCGATTTTTCCAGGATCCTTGCCTGCACCTGCGCGATCTTCGTCATGACGACATGCGAAAGCTCCGGTGTCATGTGTACCATGATCACGGCAAACTCATCGCCGCCGACCCTGCACACATAGTCCTCGGAACGGAAACAATGCGCAAGGATATTTGCCACACGTTTGAGCACCTGGTCACCGATGTCATGCCCGTACGTATCATTAATGGTTTTAAAATAATCCACATCGATCAGGAGCATGACCGTGTCTTCATTTGCAAAATCTTCTCTGGTCTGCTCAAACATCTTCCGGTTATAAAGTCCGGTCAGCTCATCATGCGTCGCATCATATGAGAGCTTTTCCTGATGCTCATGCGTTTTCTCAAGCATCTGGTTATACGCCTGCGCCATATAGGCATATTCCGCAGAACCTCTGACCGGCAGAAATTCCTTTTTCCGGATGTTTTCCACACCGCGGTTGAGCGGAACAATGACCAGAAATGCCGTCAGCAGCAGGATCACAAAGATCGCTGCCAGGATCACAAAGACCATCGCATGTTCGCCGCTTAAGTAACGGGCAGTGTTCTGATAGCTGACAAGCTGCTGCTCCCGAAGCGTCTCAATGATTCCCTCCGTACTGCTCATCACAGACTGCATGATCGATGATTTGTACTGATCATAGGATTCATCAAACAGCATCTCCATGGCCGTCTGTCGCATTTCATCTGTTGTCTGTGCCCTCAGGTCCGCATCCGGGTTCACTCCGGCAAAATAGGTATTGATATCGGCATCGCTCATCCCGTAGGCATGCGCTGCCAGACACATCGCCTGCATTTCAATCTCTGCCAGTTCATTGGAACTTTTCAGCGCTTCCTGCAATGCGGCAAAAGCTTCACTGTCTTCATGATAATCTTTTAAGACCTCTAACGCATTATCCCTGCGCTTTGTCTCATTAACCTCAGTCAGATAGTTGTTCAGGTGTTTGACATCGCCGGAGATCACATACTCTCTTGACTCTTCCGTCAGATAGTTCGATGCGTCCCGCATGCTGTTGACCGCATCCTGGGAGGTAATGTACTCCTCTGTGATCTGCTGCATCTTCTCCATGTTTTTTGTAGAAGTATTCAGTCCGGCAATGACCAATGCCGCTACGATCGCAACAATGATCACAAATACGATGTATAAATTAACCAGTTTGATTTTTCGGGATTTTTCCATGGTACACTTCCCTTCTTATCGTTTTATGCCGTTACTTTTTCGTAAAAATCACGCTGTTTACATCATACTGTACGCCTGTCCGCTGACGATCTGAAAGAAATCTGCCGTCGATACGCTTCTGGATGATCGAGCAGTTTTCGTAAGTCGTATTGAACAAAAGGACAAGAAACTGCCCCTGTCCGTATTTGGTCACCGTATCACTGTGACGAACCGAAGTCACGATCGCATCTGCGAGTCGATTGGAAAGCTCGTTCAGACGCGGGCCGTCCCGCATCGGATTTCCCTTGCTGTCAACGATCGTACAAAGCATCAGATAGATCTGCTCTCCGGCACGTTCCATTACACGTTCAACGGTACGGTACAGTTCCTGGAAAACAGGATACTGACAGTAAAATCCATGACCACGCTCTTTTTTGTCATCTTTTAGCTTGTTCTGGATATCATCGATCGATTCGTTCTCATAAACAAGCTGCGCGCCGAGCTTTCTGGTAATCTCACGAACATATTCCGTAGAGCGATTGCCAAACTCATCGATATAACGGTCCAGTGCCTCTTCATAAAAGTTCCGTGCTTCTTCATAGCGAGTCAGTGCGACCAGTGCTTCGATCGTCAATACTTCCCACTCATCAAACGGATCCACATTCGTCGCAAACTTACTCAGATCCAACAGCATCTTGAAGCGGTGTTCCGTACGCAGAAGTTCTGCGGTCTGCATAACACAGTCATGGAACAGCTCCCGGTAACGCTTCGCTTCCTGTGAGATCCAGATCACGGCTCCGTTCCCCTGCAGGAACGGTCCTGAATACATATGACATGCGCTGTGCAGAAGGTGCATCCGCTTTTCCGGATCCGGCTCTTCGAGCGCATCTTTAAACGCGCGTTCAAATACCTCCGCATCTTCTCTGACCGGAATCTCATCGGTCCAGTAATAAATACCTTTCTCCTGGCGGATAAAATCCACCGAAGGAAGCCCCGCTTCTTTTAGCTTTTTCTTGGTATTGTAGATGATGCTTCTGAGCGCGTGCGAAACATCCTCGATGTCACGATCTTCAAACAGCACAGCCTTCATCAGATTTCTGCTGACACCGTTTCCGCGGTTATGAAGTAAAAGCTGTAACAAAAGCGCCACCTGTGTGCCATGTTGCTTTCCGCCGGCAAATTCCACGCCCTTGTAGGTCAGGGAAAAGCTCCCCATCATTCGTACATACAAAATGTCTTTTGCTACTGATTTTCCCATGGTATGCCTTCTTTCTACCGAATCCTCTTTGACATAAACTCATAATTATTACAAGCTGACAACGCGGCTTCCTTTGTGATCAGCTGCCGCTGATACAGATCCAAAAGGCTGCCGTCCATCGTCGTCATGCCATCTGCCGATGCCGCCTGCATTGCGGAATCGAGCTGATGAAGCTTCCCTTCCCGTATCATATTCTGGATGGCAGGATTGGTTTTTAATACTTCAAATACCGGCATCAGATGACCTTCCGTCGTCATGATCAGCTGCTGACAGACAACACCTCTGATCAGCTGTGCAAGCTGTCCTCTGACCTGCAGCTGCTGATTGGCCGGAAATACATCCACGATCCGGTTGATCGTATTCGCAGCACTGCTGGTGTGCAGCGTACTGAATAACAAAACACCTGTCTCTGCTGCCGTGATCGCCGCAGAGATCGTATCATAATCACGCATTTCGCCGAGCAGAATGACATCCGGGCTTTCACGTAACGCCGAACGCAGCGATTCCAGATATCCCGGTGTATCAATGAAAACCTCCCGCTGGCTGACGATACTCTTATTGTGCGAATGCAGATACTCGATCGGATCCTCCATCGTGATCACATGGCACTCCCGCCTCCTGTTGATCCGGTCGATCATGCAGGCAAGTGTCGTCGATTTTCCGGAACCTGCGGCGCCGGCTACCAGCACCAGGCCCGTCTTATGATCTGCCAGTGAGAGCACGTTTTCCGGGATTCCCAGCTGTTCGGGATCCGGAATGCCGAACTTGATCACACGGATGACTGCAGATGCCGTACCCCTCTGTCGGAAAACATTGACGCGGAATCGGCCAAGATCCGGAATCGAAAAAGAAAAATCATCATCCAGACCTGCTTCCAGATTTGTCTTCTGCCTTCGACCCGTATCATAGATCTCATGAATGAGCGGCAGGATGTCTGCCGGCTTCATGATTCCATTTTCGGAACGCTTCTGGTTTCCTTTGATTTTATATGTGACCGGCAGACCGGCGATCAGGAAAATATCTGATGCGCCGTTTTCAGTCGCTTCTCTTAAGATCTCCTGTAATGTCATATGCCATCCCTTTCCTTTTGATCAAGCGATCACATCTGTGGCATCAGCCGCCCCAGAGCTCTCCCATCGCGTCGCTCTCATCCCAGTCTTTGTTCATCTTCCAGCTGACGACCTCGTACGTTCCAAGATCCTGATTTTGTGACACCTCAATCGTCAGATGATATGCATCCTTTCCGGTCGTATACCGGTAGTTTCCGTTTTCCAGAACCTCTGCCCCATCCATCGCCAGTGCTTCCTGTGGGGATGTATCGAGCGCTGCCAGGAAGCGGTTGCCGTCTGCTTCCAGTGCATAGCGGATCGATGTCGTCTGCGCAAAACGCTGCGCAAGGACCGCATCGGCTCTGGAAGTCGACACCGTAAGCATCGCCAGCGTCGCCAGCACCGCTGCAACGATCGTAAAAAATATAGCGATTGGGCCCAGCCTCATTTTATGGCTCATCTTCCACCCTCCGACTGATAGCTTCCCGTATCTAAGGTATAGATCGGTTCCTGTTCATCTTCAAAAAAGACCTGTACCTGACCGGCTGTATACGTTCCGTTCTGTGTCGCGTCCTCATCCCAGGTCAAAAGCACCCTGTAGCGGTCACGCTTCGTGTCTCCGCCGTCGAAATCCATCCACAGTTCGATCTGCTCATCTTCCAGCGAAACATCACTGATCTGTTCGATGCCTTCGAGTATATTGGCTGCCTGCTGCATGTCCGGTGCTGCCTTGGAGATTTCCGCAACTTCCTCCGCAACATAGACAGATTCGGTCAGATGTCTGGCGTAAAGACTCTGATTTCTGGACGCCACAAATGTCTTTGTGAGCACAATGATCACAAAGAGCAATATGACAAAAAATATGAATAATTCAACGATAAACGCGAAATTGCGCTTCCTTCCCATACAGATTCCTCACTCACTGCCAGATATGTACATATGAATTGCCGATATCTGTTCGGATCTCTAAAAGATTCTCTGTCAGATATCCGATTTCAAATCGTTCTGCTTCCCCGATCACAAGTGCGTCCTCCGGCACAAGCGGCGCGCCCGCTCTGCCGTAAGATTCCAGCACTTTCCCGTCATTAAAATAGATCTGCTGCTCAAAACCGGTCTCCCCATCCGAAAGAATGAGTACCGGCATACCGTCACGTTCTGTGATCTCGACCGATTCTGCTTCATTGGCCTTTACTGCCGTGATCACGTAAGACAACACCGCTCTCGTATTGTTGTTGTCGTCATGAATGTCGACAGCCTTCTGATATGACACTGCACTGAACACAACCAGAAGCAGGATCACCAGAAACAGGACCGCCATCACGATCACCGTAAGCAGATCGCCGAATGTTTTCATCCTTTTTTCCATCACTGCTTCTCCCGCTCGATTACCCGCACATCCGGCGGAAGGTTTTCCGCCACAGGCTTATATACCACAAGGTAATCCTCCTGATTTAATGTCAGTCCATAGTTTTCTTCCAGATAAGAAAGGCTCGACGGATAAGCCCCCTCGATCACATAACACTGCAGGGCTCTTTCCTGCACCGTTTCCTCGATCGAGCGGACGCTTTCTAGCGTTCCTTCTCTTGTCGCACTGATTGTCGCCGGGATGACCAGCACCACTGCGATGATCACTACGACCACCCAGACTGCTGCCAACCGTCGTCTTGCCTTTTTACTCATAACTGCCCTCTTATCCGATCGAATTCATGATTCCGATCAGCGGTACCATCAGACTGATCAGCATCAGTCCGATAAAGATCATTAATAATCCCGTCAAAAGCGGTTCCATCGTATTCGCGATCCTGCTGATATTTGCCTCACTTGTTTCTTTTAAGTTCCGCAGGATCTTCTGCAGGATCGTATCCAGCATACCGCTCCGCTCCGCGGGGATCAGCATCCGGTTGTTCACTGCGTCATACAGCTTCTCTTCATATGCTGTCTGTGAGAAGCTCTTGCCTGCTTCCATTTTTTCGATACAGCGGTTGATCTTTGCGCGAAGCGCTTCTGTCTCAACGACCGGAAGACTTTTCTTAAGCGCCTCATCCTGCATCTCACCGCTTGCGATGAACATATCAAAGCAAGAGGTAAACCGATAAAGATCCAAATGCTCGATCAATGCGCCGAATACCGGAAAACGGGAAAGCAGCTTTGTCACAGCATCCTTTTTCCCTGCCTTCCACATACAGATCCCGATCACGAGGATCACCAGCAGCACGATCGTGATGACCAGCAGCACACGGCAGATGGTAAAGGATACATCGATATAGCGGAAGGACGATGCGCTGAGGCTTCCTGTTAAATTGCTGTAAACCCCATAGAATGCCGGGAAGACCAGCTTCAACATAACGGCAAGCACCGCAATGACCATGATCAGAAGGATCACCGGATAACGCACAGCCGATACCAGCACATTTTTCATCGACTCCTCGGTGCGGTAGTACTCTGACAAATGGAAGAGCGTATCCTCCTGTCGTCCCGTATATTCTGCCACGCCGATCATGTCTGTCGCGTAATCCGGAAAGCTTCCTGTCTCTTTCATCGCTTCCTCGAGCGTAAAGCCTTCAGAAAGCTTGTCCGAAAGCGTGCCAAGCGATGCGGAAAGCTTATTGTTTTCATGTGCGGTCTCTTCTTTTAAAAGCCCTGCCGCCTCATTCACTGTAATACCGGCCTTGATCATCATCGCCATATTCTCAAAGAATGATCCCAGCTCCGCGTAGCTTAACAGCCCTTTTTTCTTTTCCGTTGCCATATGGTTTTCTCCCTTTTAATACTCATACGCTTCCGCGTAGTTCGTTCCGTCTCCGATAAACTTACTGTCCGCTCCGTTTGCGGAGAAAGTCAGATCGATCCGGTTCCAGTCGTTCGGGTTTACGGTAAATTCTACCGTCGTCCAGCCTTCTTCTTCTGTGTAAAATTTATTCCAGGCATGATAAATGTCATCCGGTGCAACATATCCGAAAATGATCTTCGTCGGCACGCCCTGACTCCGAAGCATGCAGGCGGTCAGACACGCATAGTCAAAACAGATGCCTTTCCCGTCATCAAGCGTCAGATCCGGATCCGGAAGGTATCCGGGTGCGACGTTTGCAGCCTTTACATCATCATATGTCACATTCTTGCAGACATAATCATAAACCTGTTTGACAAAATCCTGTGTGCTCGTTGCATTCTCGGCAAACTCACGCGCTTTTACGACACAGGTCGATTCCTCCGTATAATCTGCATACTGGTTTGGCCGCAGGAACGGATCAAACGGATCTTCGATCACGACCTCTTCTTCTGTTTTATATAGTTCAGCGTATTTATTGTCGACGATATTCTCCATGACCTTGAACTCATAAGATCCGTCACCGCTCTGGAGCGGGAAGATCTGATCCTCTCCGTTCACGACAGAATAGGTATATGTGATATCGTCTTTGATCACCTGGAACTTGATCTTAGAATCCGTCTCGACATGCAGCGCAACATACCCCTCATCACACGATGATGTGTCGACCATTGCCTCGTCGTTGCCGGTGGCTTCCTCTTCAACAAATTCCGCATCCCTGAATTCCGGGATCTCGTAGGATCCTTCTTCCTCGGTCGCCGGTGCGGCTTCCGTTTTTTCCGCTTTTTTTCCGCCGGAAGAGCCGAATCCTTTTTTGGGCGCAGCAGAAGCACTGTCTGTACATGCAGACAGTGAAAACAGTACGCCGACGATCAGACAGGCGACGATTAATTGCTTTATGAAATTTCGTAATTTTACGCCTTTTTTCATACGTTATATTATACAAAAATATGGCCTTGTTATCAATGCATCAATTTTCTGCATGACCCTATCGAAAACCCTCTTGCCGGCACCTGTATACATCGCAACTGACATATCGTAGAATAAGGTAAACATGGGCAAATCTTATGTCATTGAAAAGATGATCACCACGACAAAAGGAGGACAAAATATGTTCGATCTCAAAGGTCAGGTTGCAGTTGTTACCGGAGCTTCCTCCGGCTTAGGTGTGATCTTTGCAAAGGCACTTGCGGGACAGGGCGCTGATATTGCCATTCTTGCGCGCCGTACGGATATGATGGCAGATACGGCCGCTCAGATCATGGAGCTTGGCGTCAGGTGTTACTGCATCAAAACCGATGTGACAAACTCCGTCTCACTGGCTGCTGCCGCACAGGAGATCAAAGCAATCTACGGACGCGTCGATATCCTGGTCTGCAATGCAGGCGTTGTGGAGGAAAACTCCGCAGAGGACTATACGGATGATCAGTGGAACCATCTGATCGACACCGATCTTTCCGGCGTCTTTAAGACAGCCCGCGAATTCGCAAACACCTTTATGATCCCGCAGGGATACGGCCGGATCATCAACATCGCATCCGTTTATGGATTTGTCGGCAACAACCATCGCACCGCAGGTGCAGTTGAACCGAACTATGCCGGTGTCATCGGTTATCAGGCAGCAAAAGGCGGCGTGGTAAACTTAACCCGCGGACTTGCAGCCGAATGGGCACATTTTGGCATTACCGTTAATGCGATCGCGCCCGGCTATATCGCCAGCGGATTCGGAAAAGACATTGAAGAAAAGCTCCCTGCATTTGCAGAAGTCATGCGCGTGCATTGCCCGTTTGCAAGACAAGGCAAAGAAGAGGAGCTGATGAGCACCGTGGTCTATCTGGCCGCACCGGAAACATCATACACCACCGGCGTCACCATTCCAGTTGACGGTGGTTGGACTGCTGTATAATGCGGCAGTTACAATAGATTCTCCCCCCTTCGTAAAGGAAACGTCCGTTCATGAAACCATGAACGGACGTTTCCTTTTGTTTACCATTCTACTTCCGTATACAGATCGATCTGTGCCGGTTCTGCCGCAAGCGCTCCTGTCAGAGGCAGGATCCTTGTAAAATGTTCGGATGCCTCATGGATCGCGGTTGCTTCTTTATCTCTCCAGAACTCAATAAAGCAGAATTCATTTGGTTTTTCAATATGCCGGTTTAAGGTATAGGAGATATTTCCCTCTTCTGCGGATGACTTTTCCACAAGTTCCTTTGTGATCTTCAGGAATTCATCCACTTTATCTTCCTTTATCACCATTTTCGCAACAATCTTGATCATTTGGTACCTCCTTGCTCTTTTCCTGTTTTCTGACGCCACTGACTACCTGGTTTTATTCTATCATAACCCGCCTTTTCCTAAAAGGAGAAAGGACCGGCGGAGCGTATCCCGCCGGTCCTTCGGGAGCTGTTACACTCCCAGGAGTTTGAGTAGTTCCTCTTTTGAGGTTGTAAATGGCCTTATTTCTTGATTGGTACGATCGGAAGGCGGATGCAGCTCGGATGCTTAGCATCACGATAGATCTTGTGTGTGATCGGGCCGTCCGGGCATACATGCCACATTACGTCGTAGGTCTCCGGATCTGTCGGGATCTCGTTTGCGGAGATATCGATGCGGATACGGCTTCCTGCCTTGAAGATATGGCTGCACGGACGCAGCTGAATATCGTAGCGTACGATCTCGCCTGCAGGAACCGGAACCGGTGTGCTGTGATCATGGCGAACTTCGTATACAGAGCTCTTCTCTTCATCGATCGCTCTGTGCTGTGCACGCAGCCAGCCCTGGCCAAGCGGTGCTACGCCGCCCATACCATCTTCACGAAGGTCTACACGCCATGTGGTCTCATCGTTATCGATCTCACCGTAAATAACAGCCTGCGCACCACCGGTGATCATGCAGTCTTCCGGTAACGGATCCGTTACATAGGTCAGCATTGCGCGATCACTTGAAACGGTAAGCGGCTGGGTGATGAAGCTGTCCGGCCAGTCATTGAACAGTTCCGGAGAGTCTTCGAGTTTGCCCAGCGAAGCCAGATACAGCTCTGTCCACTGTGTATCCTCCGGCGGATATGCTTTTGCTTCATGCCACATAATCTTGCCGCCTGTCTGATAACGTACATCCGGCTCGTCCATGATACCTGTTTCCATGCCTTTGAGCCAGTAATCATACCAGCGCAACAGCTCATCATGGTCATCCTTCCACGGACGCATACCCATGTCTTTGTACAGGCGCAGCTTCTTCGGAATATTATCCGGCAGTCTGTTCCATGTGTTGATCTGTGACAGACCAAAGAATGAGAAGTTCGGGCCGCCTACATAGATCGGCACATTGATCTTATCGATCTTCTCGATAAAGGAACGGTCACGCCAGTATTTGTTGTCATCCGGGTTCAATGTCATATCGAACAGAAGCGGATTCTTCTCCGGATATTTCAACAGATGATAGATATACGGATACTGTGCCCATTTCGGATCCTCGCACATATCATCAACCATCTTCTTTAATTCATCCGGATCGGTATTTTCGATCATCCAGGATTTGATATTCTTAATACCATAGCCGACACGTGCCGGGTAGGTTCCTGTATACAGACCATAGAAGAACAGACTCTGTACACCACCATCAAAGTTTGCGTGTACATATGGATCGTCACCGTAGATTTCCCACGGTGCCATACAGGCCAGTGACGGCGGCTGTGTTACAGCGATCTGCATCTGCGTATTTGCGAAATAGCAGATACCGCACAGACCGACTTTGCCGGTGCACCATTCCTGTTTTGCCATCCACTCAACAACATCATGTCCGTCTTCACCTTCATGATAATCCATGAAGCCATACATTGTGCCTTCGGAATCACCGGTTCCGCGATGGTCAGCGATTACAAATACATAACCACGGCTTGCGAAGTAGAACGGATCACCGGATTCGCAGGATGCCTCAAAAATGCTTGCGCCAAACGGCATCGGCGGCGTGATCGGATAAACCTGAGAAATCTTACCATATGGCGACATTGCCAGAAGTCCCGGGAACTGTCCCTCTGCCTTCGGGCGATATACGTCAACCGCAATATGAATGCCGTCGCGTACTTCTACCATCACGTTCTCTTCGCGAATAACCTCATAGATCGGTTGAGAAGCTTCATATTCTTTTCCCATAATTACATTCCTCCTTTTTGAAAGCCCGTCCAGCCTTCTGATACTCACGTTTTTCTGGTATCTATATCTTACAATCCGACTGCTTTTTAAGTACAGATATGTATTCCGATAGGCCTATCAACTTTGCTTTTCGCTGCAAGGTTATGCCTTTTTTTGATTTGGTCATCGAAAAATTTCATGAAACTCATATTTTTGACATATTGTCGATTCCATGATATCTTTGCTATCATTTTAGTGTTGGGATACTTTACGGACTTTTCACTGCATCGTCGATGGACATCCTATTTTACATGTTAAGTTCCTCGGAGGTGTTACATGGATATTTATCGGTTGAAAATTTTTCTTTCTGCGGCAGAGACCTTAAGTTTTACTGCAAGCGCAGACAAAATGAGTCTGACGCAGTCCGCAGTCAGCCACAATATTTCCAGCCTGGAAAACGAATTGTGCGTACAGCTGTTCACACGCTCACACAATCGCCTGATCCTCACACCCAATGGTCAGACATTCTATAAAGATGCAAAAAAGATCGTAGCTGCTGCCGATCAGGCTGTGGCGCGTTCTTCTGCCATGAAAGCCGGCGAAAAGGGGACCCTTCTGATCGGTTTTCCATTTACACAGCTCGTAGACCAGTTTCTCCCACAGTTTGATGCCTTCCGGAAAAACTACCCGGATGTCAATATTATCTATTCCCAGATTGACTCTATTACCCTTTCCCGCCAGCTCGATTCCTGTGATGTGGATGTCGCGTTCGGACGCCGCAACGCGTTTCCCGAAAGCAGCGCGATCCAGTGGCGGCATTTATACAAAGATGACTTCTATGCCATCATGAGTAAGGAGCACCGCCTGACGGAAAAAGAAGAGGTGTCCATGGAGGATCTGGAAAAAGAAACCATCCTGACGATGAGTCGCCAAAGCAATCCGGGCATGTATTCCCTGATCCGCTATATGATCATGCACAACGGCATCACACCGAGTATCAACGACACATCCAATTCCCATGAATCCACGCTTTTGCAGGCTGCATATGGTGACGGTATTGTCATTCTTCCCTATGAATATATTAAGTACGGCTTATTAGAGCGCCTCACTGCCAGACGGATCAATGCACCGAATGCAAACCATGTGATCGGCATGGCCTGGAACTCTAACAATAAATGTCCGGCGCTGCCGCATTTTCTGGATATTTTCTTTGAATCGTTCGGAACCATACACCCGTCGATGGAAGAATAAAAAGGAGGAATTATGGATACCAAACAGCTGGAAATATTCATCGCTGCTGCCAGATATCTGTCTTTTACGGAAACTGCTGCATATCTGAATATCGCACAATCCACTGTCAGCTACAGCATCTCCTCCCTGGAAGACGAATTAAATACGAAACTGTTTATCAGAAACAAAGGGCACCTCGCATTGACACAGGCAGGACGCATCTTTTATGAGGACGCCTGTCACATGACCTCTATGATGCGGAAAGCCGTTCAGCATACACGTGCCGAATCCACCGGCACATCGGGAACGCTTACGATCGGATTCCCGCATGCACAGTTTTTAAACGACTATGCGGTGCAGCTGCGGCAATTCGCAAAAGACCATCCGTTCATCGAGCTTTTGTTTGACACAACGGACAGTAACTCACTTGCTGAAAAGATGAGCGATGGTTCCATCGATGTTGCCGTTGACCGGGAGATCGTGTTTTCCAGGGACAGTGATATCCAATGGCAATTCCTTTTTGATGAAGATTTTTATGCCATTATGAGCAAAGAACATCCTTTTGCAAAAAAAGACATCGTCGAACTGTCTGAACTGCGCAGTGAACGGATCCTTGCAATGAACCGCGACACCAATCCCGGTATGTTTGATATGATCACACATCTGTATATGGCCTATGAATCACTGCCGAACCTGATCGCGACGGCAAACTGCCATGAGACCACCCTGATGCGCGCCCGCATGAATGAAGGGATCGTAATCCTGATGCCTTCCCTGTTCCGGGACAATATGCCGGATGATCTGGTCGCTGTCCCGAACAACGCGCCTTTGGCA
>JAZQEX010000061.1:0-6095 GCA_045539215.1 Eubacterium sp.
TACGCTGTTTTAAAGAAGCCGCTCACAAAGATCCAGTTAAACAATCCAAAGATCACGCAGGCCATCCCCAAGGCGAAGAGATTAGCATTCATCAGGGCATTGCTTCGATATACGACGGACTGTGAAAAGACCGTCATCCGAAGGATCACTGCCAATGCCATCAGCAGAACGGCCCAGCTTTCGATCATGCAGACAAACAGATATTTTCCTTTCACCACATCTCGTTTCGCTATTGGCAGCAACGTCGAGAAAACAATATCATTTGCTTCTCTGGCTGTCTGGAAACTCTGGAATAATCCAAGAGACACAAAAAACGCTCCGCAGAGGATGGGATAACCGGGCAAAAGAAACATGAATCCAAACAGAACAAACAGATAGGAAAGCACAGACGCACTCAGTTTCATTTCTTTTTGCAGCATGTTACGCATGAACCATCCCTCCTTCCAGTCGAAGCATCGTATCTTCAAGGCTTTCGCCGGTCTCCGAAAACTGCCCGATAAAGTCAGCTTTCGGCATCGCCGCAATGATTCTTCCCTCTGAAATATAGACGATACCATCTGCACACTTTTCAATATCAGAGATAATATGTGTTGAGAAAAATACGGTCACGCCTTCGTTTCTCAGCTCAGAAAAGATCTCAAGCAGCTCGTTTCGGGAGAACGGGTCAAGACCGCTGGTCGGTTCATCCAGGATCAGTACTTCAGATTTATGAGAAAGCGCAAGCATCAGATTTACTTTCACCTTCATCCCCGCAGATAGTTCGAGCGGGGTTTTCATCTCGTCAATGGAAAAGAGCTCCAGATACTTCCTGTAAGATGGTTCATCCCAGGTGTCATAGAATCTTTTTACAATATCAACAATGTCCCTGATCCTCCTTCTCGGATACCAGCTGACCGTACCGGTCGAATACCCGATCCGTTTTTTGATATCTGACTCATGGTCCTCCAGAGGTCTGTCAAAGAAGCTGATCATGCCACTGTCCGGATGGATCAGATTCAGCATCGATTTGATCGTGGTCGATTTCCCGGCGCCGTTTCTTCCGATGAAACCTGTGATCCTTCCGCTCTCCAGACCAAAGGATATGTTTTTCAGTTCAAATGAAGGATATCTTTTTACAAGATCCTGTACTTTCACAATAATCATAAGCGCCTCCAAAGATATGATTTATATGATTATTGTAAAGCATGGTTGCCTGTATTTCTACCAACCACACATAACAGAATTCTCCGTTTTTTGTTATGTATGGTTGCGTTTTGGCTATCGAATACGATAGACGAACACCTCGTGCAGCTCTTCGTCATAACCTTCGTAAAATCCCTTTGGCATTCCGGCCTCGATCCTGGCTCCGCGATTGTAGAGCAGAAGGAACTGCTTACCATCCTCATCAAATGTCAGACCTTCTATCTCGCCCTGACGTTTCACATCATCAAACGTTTTTTCCAAAGTAACTGTTCCGGTTTCGCCGTTTCCAGTGATATCGACACGGTACATATGGTCTGCCGCATCATCATCAGCATCACCGTCGTCACATGTGACAAACAAACTTCCTTCTGCATACGCGATACCCTGCAGCCATTTTACTGACGGTTCCAGCCTTACCTTCCCCTTGTAGTCTCCTGTATTCAGGTCATACGTGTAAAGGAATTCACTGGATTCATCTTCGATCCATGATGTCATATATACCGTTCCGGAATCCGGATCAACAGCGATACCGCTGCATTCCATCTGTCCCGTATCTGACCGGAACGGAAAGACTCTTTTTAACTGCAATGTATCCGCATCATATACTGCAACCTGAATATTCTTCCCTTCTCCATCCATAAAGTATTCTACGCCCAGATATAATTCATTATCATAAACATCAATGTCACCGATATGATTCACTTCCAGCGTATATCCTTTAAAAGGATCTGTGTTTTCTGCAATGACATTCCAGGCACTGTCATATTTTGTCAATGATGCGGAGCCGCTTACCCAATAAATCCCCTCTTCTGTACAGATACCCTGCCTGCCATTCACCGCGTGGACTTCTTTTAACTCATATTCAAAAAGAGGCTCTGACGCCTGTCCGCAGCCGCAAATAAGTATACCTATGGTAAATATGCATATCACAAAGATTTTTAAGCGCATACAGACTCCTTTTCAGATTCCTTTAAAAACTTTTATTACCCCGTTTCTTTCTCCGCCGGGCCAAATCCATCAAGGATGATCCTCATCATGAAATAGTTCTGCACGGCGACCATCAGCGAGGCCGCTGCTTCAGGCGCGCCGCAATACAGGATGTCTTTGACTTCTTTCCAATACACCCCGGAATGATCGCTCCTCAGTATATCCGACTTTTTCAACAGATAGATCAGCGTGGCCGAACATCGGAATACATTGGCACATGCAGTGCCGTATCCTATGCCGGCGACCCCGAGATGCATGATCTCTACGAAAAACAGATCCATCAGCACGTTGATGATACTCTCTCCCACAGACAGCATCATCAACATTTTCATCTTTCCGAGTATCGTCAGCTGATAGGATCCTACGGATGAAATAAGTCCGATCGGCATGGCGATCATCATTCCTGCAGCGTACTGCCACACCATGGAACTGATCTCCGGGCTCAGATCATAAGAACCCATGATGATATGTATGATCGGGAACTGAACGACCGCAACAATTGCCGCCGCCAGAATCATTGTTGTTCTGACTGCGTTCTTTGTGCGCCGGATAGCCTCAACATCATTTTTCCCCATGCAGGTCGACATGCTCGTTCCGGCACCAGATGACACCAGCATTGAAAACACGGATAACACCATCACCGCAGGGATAAAGATCTGTACGGAAGCCAGGGCATCGCTGCCGACCAGATTGCCCGCAACCAGGCTGTCAATGGTAGACAGCACAAAGACGGACATGTTCGTCAGGATCATGACCGGTATGTATTCCAGCAATTTCCTTCTCGTCAGCGTGTCCGTCCGCTTAAACCGCTCTTCTATATCATATTCTTCTGTTCTACCTGGATTCACAGTTTTTTTAAACATCATTTAGATCAGTAAGGCCTTTCACATTAGGATAGCAAACATCATCTGAACATATTATAAAGCATAAAAGTGAGGACGAACAGACAGAAAAAATCCGGCCAATGGTTATAAACGGAACCCCCATGGCCGGATATCTCTTAATCTCTAATGCGAAACAGTCAGGCTAAATTCTTATTTTTCCTCAGTCTCTTCTGCGGGTGTACCGCCCATCATACCGCTGAGCATACTCATCATAGCAGCCATGGGATTTTCGCCGCCTTCTTCGCCTGCGCCACCCATCATGCCGGCAAACATAGACATCAGATCACCGCCCTGCTGTTTTTCGCCTTGCAGCAAAGAAACAACAGCTTTCTGTGTGTCAGGATCTGCAGCTTTAAAAAGGCTTAAAACTTCCTCATCTGTGATAACCGGAATTTCTGCCTGTTCTATTTCACCGCTCTGTTTACTCATATGCAATCCCTCCTTTATCCTTTTATTTTTTCCCACTGTCTCATCAATATGCTATCTTATTTATAGCAACATTTTTTCGTAAACACAACAGACAGAATCATGATATTTCATCATAATTTCTTTAACTTCATCCCGCAATACTTCTCTGCATCCCGCATCACCCTGCGCAGTACAACGATCTGCAGGATAAACAGGAAAACAGTCATTGCAAAGCTGATGATCAGACCAATGTCCTGCAAGTTCTCATCGTTACTGTTTAGCAGCTGATTGTTGGCAGTGCACGAATCAAACACGGTATGGATTATGATCGGAATGATAAGCGCCAAAACATATTGCCCTGCGACAGATCCCTGACCTGTCAGTCGATTGTACTTTCCCGTACCAAGATGCTTTGCCATAATGATCCCGAAAACCATATGCGCCGCGATCGTACACAGTCTTCCGATCGCAGTGACGATCGACCCGGAAGCATACGCGAATTCCTCAAAAAGCGTAAACCCAAATCCCACTGCCGCGCCGATCAGGATATATTCATAGACATTTCTGACTCTGGATCGAAAGATCAAAAGCGTCAGCAGCATCATTAGAAGCTTTGCGATTTCTTCCGGAAGGCCTGCTGCTATAAATGCAGTTGCCACGGATCTTCCAATATCGGGAAGATCTGCCGGAGAATGTCCTGCTATCATCGAGATTCGCCCTATAACCAAAAAGAATATGATTGACAATATGACAGAAACTATGCCTAGAATAATCGGCAGCAGCGCCTGCGCCTTTGTTACAGTATCCGGAACTTCTTGTTTGATCAGTCGACGATAAATCAATCCCAATATAATAACGGCAATGATTAAATGTATTACTACCATAAATTCCCTCCGATCTACTATAGTTCTCTTTCAATCAGATGTTTTTCCCATCGTCAATTTACATTTCCTGATCTTTATGCCATCACCGAATCTCTCGCTCTTCACCAATGATTTCCGCGTCAGTATTCTCCTCCATAAACGCCGATATCGCATCCATCAAACTGTCTGCCTGCGCAACATGCGGAACAATGGCAACTATGCCAATCACAATGATCTGATATACGTCTTGCTCGTCAATCTCCGCCGCTGACACATGAAACTTGTTCTGTAACTTTGCGATCAGGCTTTTAACGATCATTCGTTTTTCCTTCAGACTGTGTACCCAGGGGGCGCGAAGCCTGAATGTGATCACGGCTACTTTCGTATGATCCAACATGATTATCCTTCTTTCTTACATCCAAAGAATATCCTGTCAAAACAGTTCTTTCAATACCAATATTGTGATCCCGGGGTTGTCTCCCGGCATAATACGTTTTACCTTCTTATCATACCGATAATAATCACGGATCATCTGTTGTAATACATTCCCCCGATGATAGCCATGAACCAGCTGAAGTTGATATGTCGCAGCCGGCGCCTGTGCGAGTGCCTTGTCTATCACACGGATTGCTTCCTGCTCTGTCATTCCATGAAGATCGATCTTAATAAATGGACTGTTCATATTTCGTTCCTTCTATTGGTATTATTTACCATGTTTTTCGTGATAGAGATTCTGTCTGAAAAAGAAGACCGTCATCTCAGATTTAAATCTGGTCTTACGATCTTCTATCTATCTATTATTTTTTCGGCACCTTAAGTTCTTCTCCGGGGAACAGATATTCTGCATATTCGAGCACGTCGTCAAACTCATAGCCCTGCTCTTTTGCCGTCTCAATGATAACGATCTGGTTGATGATGGCCAGTTCTTTTGTGGTGATATTGTATTCCTCTGCAATACTGTGAATGGAATCTCCCTCCTGTACTGTGTAGGTCGTCATATTTTCATCTGCGGTTTTCTGTAAAACCACCTCATTCTGAAGTCCGGAATCTTTCAACGCTTCCGCCATGCGGTCAGATGAACCGCCCTGACTTGACGCAGTCATAACAGCTCCCGTTAAAAAGCTAAATGTGATCTGTCCATCCTTCAGTTCCATGGTCCCCTGATAGGAAAAGCTGATGTTATCTTTTTCGACGTCTTTTCCTTCGATACTATATTCCGCAACGCCATCCTGAATCGAAGTTTCACTCTGCTCCTGATATAAAGTATATTCGTCAAAAGTGTCTGTAAAGGTCCAGTCCATCTTTCCATCCACAATGTCGCGGACCGTGATCGTAAGATCTCCACCCCATGGATCCTTACCTGAAAACTGTGCCCCAACATAATCCGCATAAGCAGAATCCGATACCGGCAGAGTTTCCTTATTGGAGCCACATGCTGCCAGCAAAAACACACTCATTGTCACTACGGCAATCACAAACAAGAATCTCTTTTTCATTATATCCTCCTCTTTTCTTTACCCAATATAGCTAATGATATCATGCTTTCATGAATAAATAAAAGAACATATGCGTGAATGACGAAAGCCTGATGCTGAACAATACAACACTTGAGCTGCCCAGTAACACTATACAAAGTATACCGGGCAGCCCTTCTGATTAAAAACTGCGAGCATAGTGATTACTATATTTCACAATGAATCGCATTTGCGAGGTACCTCACGAAATTATTTCGAGCACCAACCACTGCCTATTGCTGTTGCATCACAGCCTG
>JAZQEX010000062.1:0-4617 GCA_045539215.1 Eubacterium sp.
CCTGCGCCGCCTGCCGGCATTGGCGGTACCGGTTCTTTGATGTCGGCTACTACGGATTCTGTGGTCAGCAGTGTAGATGCTACGCTGGTTGCGTTCTGCAGTGCTGTTCTTGTTACCTTAACCGGATCAAGGATACCTGCCTCGATCATGTCAACATATTCTTCTGTAGCAGCATTGAAGCCGATGCCTGCTTCTGATTCTTTTACTTTGTTGATGATAACTGCGCCTTCCAGGCCTGCGTTTGCAGAGATGTAGTACAGCGGAGCCTCAAGTGCTTTCAGGATAACCTTAGCACCTGTCTTCTCATCACCTTCCAGTGTCTCTGCCAGTGCCTCAACCTCTTTGGTTGCATGAATATAAGCAGAACCACCACCTGCGATGATACCTTCTTCTACAGCTGCCTTGGTAGCTGCCAGTGCATCTTCCATACGGAATTTGCTTTCTTTCATTTCTGCTTCTGTTGCAGCACCAACACGGATTACTGCTACGCCGCCTGCCAGTTTAGCCAGACGCTCCTGCAGTTTCTCGCGGTCGAAGTCTGAAGTTGTATCTTCCAGTTCCTGACGGATCTGTGCGATTCTGGCTTCGATGTTTGCCTTCTCGCCCATACCGTCTACGATAACTGTATCATCTTTCTTAACTTTAACGGATTTTGCACGGCCAAGCTGATCTAATGTAGCCTCTTTGAGGTCCAGACCAACTTCTTCAGAAATAACAATACCGCCTGTCAGGATTGCGATATCCTGCAGCATTGCTTTTCTTCTGTCACCATAGCCCGGAGCCTTAACTGCTACTACAGTCAGTGTTCCACGCAGCTTGTTGATTACCAGAGTGGTCAGTGCCTCACCTTCCAGATCCTCAGCGATGATCAGGAGCTTCTGGCCGGACTGTGCGATCTGCTCAAGGATCGGCAGGATCTCCTGGATGTTTGTGATCTTCTTATCTGTGATCAGAATGTACGGATCTTCCAGATTTGCTTCCATCTTATCCATGTCTGTTGCCATGTAAGCGGAGATATAACCACGGTCGAACTGCATACCTTCTACAAGCTCAAGCTCTGTCTGCATGGTACGGGACTCTTCAATGGTGATAACACCGTCGTTGGAAACCTTTTCCATTGCGTCTGCAACCATGTTGCCAACGCCTTCATCACTTGCGGAGATTGCTGCAACCTTAGCAATGTGATCTTTTCCGTTAACCTTCTGACCCATTTTCAGGATTGCATCTACAGCAACCTCTGTTGCTTTCTTCATACCACGACGCATGATGATCGGGTTTGCACCAGCTTCCAGGTTCTTCATACCTTCATGGATCATAGCCTGTGCCAATACAGTAGCTGTGGTTGTACCATCACCAGCTGCATCGTTTGTCTTTGTAGCAGCTTCCTTAACCAGCTGTGCACCCATGTTTTCGAATGCATCTTCCAGCTCGATGTCTTTTGCAATGGTAACACCATCATTTGTGATGACCGGTGTGCCAAACGGCTTGTCCAGTACAACGTTACGTCCTTTCGGGCCAAGTGTTACACGAACGGTATCTGCCAGTTTATCTACACCAGCCTGCAGAGCAGTTCTGGCTTCTGTTCCGTATTTCAGATCTTTTGCCATGATTTATTTTCCTCCTTGTATCTGATTATTCAACGATTGCCAGGATGTCATCCTGTCTTACGATCTTATATTCTTCGCCGTCGATCTTAACTTCGTTTCCTGCATATTTGGAATAGATGACTTTATCGCCAACCTTAACCTGCATGGTTACTTCCTTGCCGTCAACTACGCCGCCCGGTCCAACTGCAACTACTTCTGCTTCCTGCGGTTTTTCCTGTGCGGATGATGTCAGGATAATGCCACCTTTTGTGGTCTCTTCTGCTTCCAGCTGCTTTAATACAACTCTGTCGCCCAACGGTACTAACTTCATTTGATTACCTCCTTCTATTATGAAAATAGGGTACGTTCTGGTATGAACCTTTTAGGTTTGTTAGCACTCTTTTTCTACGAGTGCTAACCTTACGTTAGTTAATATACTCGTAGACAAAAATATTGTCAAGCATTTTATAGGATTTTCATGAAAAAACAGGCGCAGAAAATATCTGCCCCTGTCCCTATATTAACCCAAAATTCTTCAGTGCATTCCAGATACCGTTTTCATGGATATCGTCTGTAATATAGTCTGCCACATCTTTTGCCGGTTTCCGCCCGTTTCCCATGACGATCCCGGTTCCGGCTGCTTTTAACATCTCCACATCATTCGCACCGTCACCAAATGCAAACGTCTCCTCTGTAGAAACACCCGTATGCCGGCAGACTTCCTGCATTGCGATTGCTTTTGAACAATCCTTCGGTGTTAGTTCCATGACATGGTAATCGTGGTTTGCCACAGTAAATCCGTCCCGGAATTCATCCATGATCTGATCTGCCAGCTCCGGTTCAATATACTGTGTCACAACAGAGAACTTGCTCGCTTCGATCCGGTCATTTCCGGAGATTGGCTGCGCGTGCTGTTTGATCTTTTGAAAAACCGATTCGCCATACGGGTCTCTTCCGATCTTCTCATGATCCATATACAACCAGTCCCGCCCTTCGATGATCATCGGCAGGTCATACCGGTCAAACACATCTACCATATGGTACAGCAGATCCTTTTCAATGTTTCTGCAAAACAGTTCTTCCCCTTCTAAGAACACATTGGTCCCGCACCCGCACAGCATACCGTCAAACGGCATTTCCAACAGTTCTTTGTTATGAATATATACTTTTGTCCTTCCGCTGTTGATGTAAACAGCGTGTCCGTTTTCCTTCAGACGGTCCACTGCCCGGATCGTACTATCCTCCACGACTCCATACCGGTCGATCAGCGTTCCGTCTATGTCAAAAAAAATTGAAGCCATTCCTTAAAATCCTTTGCCTTAAAATCATACATTCATAATGATAACACTGATCAACGGACCTATGATGAACAATATAAATGTCCAGACACAGAGCATCAAAATGCGAACAGATTTCTTTTCACTTCTAGCCCCCGGAAAGAGGTGCTGAAATCCGTGATAATCCCCCAAAAACAAAATCGGCAGCACAAACGCCAACACAAAAAGTATTCCGTCTGCAACAAATTCTCTGACCCCGTGTCCCATTCCGCTCGTCAGTGCACCGATGATATATATCGCTAGCAATACATAACCTGCAATTGCCAGACATTTCACTTTCATAGCGGCACCGCGAAATCCCGGAAGCCGCCAGTCTCCTGTTCCATCCGGGAAAAGCGAATCACCGTCAGTATTTGTTCGGTCTTTATGCGGTTTCGCCATTTGCTTTGCCTCTGATGCTTGCGGCAAAGTACGCACCACCGCTTCAAATGCTTTCTCTAATGCCAGGGCATCCGGATATCTGTTTTTCGGATCCAGTTCGACACATTTTTTAATCAGACGATACCATCTCCCTTCCTTGATCGCCTGCCTCGAAAGCGCTCCTGTCAGCAGATAATTTAAGATCATCCCAAACGCGTAAATATCTGTCCGCTGATCAGATTCCCCAAATCCGTACTGCTCAGGTGCCGCATATCCGACTGTGCCCAAAAGCTTTGTATCCCTATCAGCGTTCCCGTCATATAATCTGGCGCTGTTGCAATCGATCAGACAAAGATCCCCTGTAGATGAAATCACAAAATTTTCCGGTTTCAGGTCACGATGCACGATCGGCGGCACAGCCGAATGGAGATACTTCAAAAGACCGATCAGCTGACGCATCCATTTGATGATAGCTTCTTCGGTAACCTGATTCGGAAACCGCTGCATCATATTGGCAAGCGTGACGCCGTCGATGTGTTCTTCAATCAAAATGAGCTGATTGGCATCTTCTACCAGAAGTCTGATCCTCGGGATCCCGTAAACAGGGTGCAAAAAAATCCAGGCATAAACTGCTTTGTCATATACTGTCCGTATCTTTTTGACAAAGTAACGCCCGTCCCGTTTATCTTTTACCAGACGCATCTGACCGCCATCTCCATACGGTCCCACATCTTCATAATAGGAAAGTTCTAACTCATCCTGTATCGTCATTTGTCACCCGTTCCAATCATGTGCTATGATATCAATACCTTTCTACTATAACATGTCAGAAAATCTATCGCTATAAGGAAACCACAAAATGAATATTCATAATAAGAGTACCACAGAACTTGATAAAATCTTAAATCAGACGGACACATCCGGTCTGGATGCCTATCTGTCTGAAAATACACTGAAAAGCCATGAAACAGCTGCTGAACTTCTGTCAGCACACATTGACGCGACCGGCCAGAAAAAGAAGGATGTCATTGCCCGCGCCGGTCTTTCTGAGCAATATGGTTACCAGCTCTTAAATGGTTCCAAAAAAACAACAGACCGGGATAAACTCCTCGGTCTGTGTATTGCGGCCGGCCTTTCGATCAAACAGACCGACCGCGTATTAAAAATGTCTAAATTTTCTCCGCTCTACAGCAAGATCGACCGCGACGCCGTGATCATGATTTGTATCAACAAAAAAATGAACAACATTATGCAGGTCAATGAAGTCGGATCGTAGCCATGTCGTTCTGTGAGCCAAGGAGTTGTTATCAGGTCTTGTCTTCCTAAGACCGCTT
>JAZQEX010000063.1:0-9230 GCA_045539215.1 Eubacterium sp.
CGCGCACCGCGCACGGAAATTACCAGCGCTGAACATTTTTCATGTTTTTGCCTGCAACCAGATTCATTGCTACGATGATGCCGAATGCAATGATCAAAATAATGATGACCCACACACCGGCCGTCATATAGTCTCCGTCCTGTATGACCATGGCGATCCGCTGCGAGATCGTAGAGGTCTTATGCGGGATATTTCCGGCAAGCATGGATGTGGCACCATACTCTCCCAATGCTCTTGCAAATGTCAGGATCGTTCCGGCGATGATGCCCGGTCCTGCATTTGGAACGATGACTTTCCAGAAGATTGAAAAATCGGACATGCCAAGCGTCCGCCCTGCATAGACAAGATTGGAATCGAGCTGTTCAAATGCTGCTCTTGCATTCCGGTACATCAAAGGGAATGCGATCACCGTAGCTGCGATGATACAGCCAAGCCAGGTCTGCACCACTTTAATGCCCATGTGATCGAGCATGAACATACCGATCGGCCGTCTCGTACTAAACAAAAGCAATAGAAAGAAACCTGCAACCGTCGGCGGAAGGACCATCGGCAACGTCAGAATACCATCCGCGATCGCTTTTGTCTTTGCGCCGGCCCGCACAACCTTTCGGGCTGCAAAAATTCCCAAAAAAAACGAAACGACCGTCGCTACGACGCCTGTTTTTAACGAAATAAAAAGCGGACTCCAGTCGAGTCCTGATAAGACATCACCCAATGCGCTCATAAAAAACTCCCTAAAGGCGCAGACATTTGTTCCATTGTCTGCGCCTCATGCGATTCATATCATATATTTTTAAAACAAATAAAGGAGTACTGTGATTAATCAGTTACATTTGTATCGAAGTAATATTTCTCGAATACAGCTTTTGCTTCATCTGATGTAACAAAATTGATGAAGTCTACTGCTGCCGCAGACTCCAGTTCATCTGCTTCCTGGTTTACGATCTGTGCGATCGGATAGATAACATCACCGGTCAGATCATACGGTACGATCTCCAGGATCTGCAGTCTGTCTTCCAGACCATATGTATCAGATTTATATACAGTACCTACTTCGTTGGAGCCTTCGGAAACAGCTGCTGTAACCGCGCCAACGTTGTTGCACTCATTGATCTCGATGCCGCCAAGTGCTGCAGAAACTTCATCTGTTGTGATCTCTGCTACGTCTTCAACGTCAGTCTCAATCATGCCTGCATTTACCAGTGCCTGACGGGTATATTTACCAACCGGGACGCTGCCGTCTGCCAATGCGAAGCTGGAAGCATTTGCGATATCAGCAAGACCTGTTACAGTCGTGCCGCTGTCATTGTATGTAACAACACAAACCTGATTGTTTACGACGTTATGACGTGTGCCGTCAACAACCAGTGCGTCATCATCCTGCAGCTGATTCATCTGCTTCTGTGCCGCAGAGAAGAATACATCGCAGGTAGCGCCTTCTTCGATCTGCGTCATCAGAGTACCTGAGCTGTCATAGCTCGGAACGATGTGAACGTTCGGCTGTGTCTCATTGTACATTGTGATCAGCTCGTCCAAAACCGTGTTCAGACTCTTTGCCGCAAATACGGTAACGGTCGTCTCTTCAAACTGATCTGTTGATCCTGCTTCCGGTGCTTCTTCACTAACAGCAGCTACTTCTCCACCTGCTGACGCTGCCGTATCAGCTGCGTCGCCTGCTGCATTCCCGCATCCTGCAAACATAGCTGCGCCCAACGCCGCAACACAAGCAATACTTAACATTCTCTTTTTCATGTCTCTCCTCACTTTCAGAACAAATCGTTATTATAATTCGGTTTTGTTCATTTTTGTTGTCTATGAGAGGATTTTATCTTTTTTGTTTGGTTTCGTCAAGTATTTACTTATTCAGTTTTGTGCGGTTTTGTTTCCTATTTTGCATATATAACCTGATGTAACGCTTTCGTATAACCGGTTATAATTGTTCTTTTAGTTTTTGCAACGCATTCTTTACATTATCCTGAAGCAAAATCAGTTCTTCCGGTTTTGCCCCGTCAATATGGATTCCGCAAGCCACCGTCACATTTGCATGCAGGAAATCCGCCAGATCCTTTGCCACCAATTTAGCGACAACATCGTCCTTATGGTCCGGCACCGTGATAACACTGACACTCGCAGAGTACTGCATTGGTCTCTCATCCGGCAGACGACCGATTCCGATCGCCACCGCGCCAATATGTGCCTCTGTGCCACCGGTGATCGTCACTGAAAGATCTTTTCCACAGGGGATCGACGTGATCTGAACCATGTATTTTCCTTCGCCGGAGGATACTTGTATTTGTTTAGAACGACTCACTAATCAACACCTCTCTTTCATAGGTTACGAGCTGCATAAGAATATTTCGAAAACAGCCCGTAATTTTAATGGCCAATTACGGGCTAAATAAGAAAAATCCTATTATAACCCGTAAAATCAATGAACGATTACGGGCCAAATGTAAAAACGTTAGATATAGCCCGTAATGATACTGAATAATTACGGTCTAAAATTACCTGTTTTAAATATAGCACGTATTAAAGCAAAATAATTACGGTCCAGATGATTTTTTTCCGAAATCTGACCGTAATCATCCCGGCAAACCCCAATTCCTCCATCAACTAAAAGAAAGGGCCGCCATAAGACGACCCTCCCTTACTTCATTTCATTGATCCAAAGCTCCGCATTTGGATACTTATATTATTGTTCTATCCTTTGCGCATTTGGCGTCTCAGCAAAGTACTCTATCGCACTTAGTATAAGCGTTACCGTAAACAGCGCAAATCCAATCGACAGTATCACATAGAATGGCGGATACGGGATATGCAGAACCTGTGAACTCGTTCCTGCCTTGCTGACAATACCAATCTGCTTAAATGACTGTATCAGCATAAAGATGGAGAACAGTGCTACGATGCACTGAATGCATCCATTTACGATACATCTGACCTTCGGCGGGAACTTGTTGATAAACAGATCCACACGCACATGTCCGTTTTCCAGCTGTGTCTTCGAGAAGCACAGGAACATCATAACAACCATGGATAACTCCACCAGCTCGATGTTACCAAGCACACGTTTGCTGATCGTCAGCTTCATGACGATGTCAATAACCGTAACAGCCATCGCAAACAATAATGCAAACATGGAAACGTAAGACACGCCGCCACATATTTTTGTTAACGCACCGCGGAACTTTTTCATAGAAATGACCCCTTTCGGAATAGTATAATCAGTCTCTTGTTACGAACCGATTATTTTGCTGCATTCTCAATGCACTCTACAGCTTTGTCATAGATTGCCTGGCCGTCATAGCCCTTGTCGTTCATAGCTGCGATCCAGTCATCTGTTGTCTTCTGGAATGCTTCTTCCAGTTCTGCTCTACCAGCATCATCAAACTTGTAGCACTTGTCAGCTACAGCTGCCTTTGTCTCATCTTCAACAGCATCCCAAGCTTCTGTGTACTGAGCGGAATTAGCGGAAACATCATCCAGAACCTTCTTCAGATCATCCGGAAGGCTATCATACTTCTCTTTGTTCATCATCAGGAAGTATGTGGAAACGCCAACGTTCTCATCCAGATAGTAGCCAATGGTCTCATCCAGCTTGAAGGAGCTGATTGCATGCCAGTCAGTGATGCAGGCCTGCATTTCACCCTTGTCCAGGTTGCTGTACAGATCATTGATCGGGCACGGAGTCGGGTTAGCGCCTACATTCTGTACAAACATGGTTGGCGGGCCGGAGTTCGCACGTACGTTCATACCAGCCATATCGCTGATGCTTGTCAGCTTCGTATCTGTTGTAGAGATCGGAGACTGGCAGTTGGTGTGCAGGAACAGTACATGGAAGTCTGCATATTCATCCTGCATATAGTCTGTGGTATTCCAGAATTCCCAGATTGCTGCGGAACCCTGTGTTGCACGTGTGATGTCAAGACCCGGAAGCTGGAATACTTCGGTTACCGGGAATGTATCCGGGAAGAAGGACTGAAGTCCCCATCCGATGTCGCAGGTACCGTTCTTGATCATATCAACGGTATCCTTCGGGCCACCCATGGTACCACCATGCATAACCTGGATGTCAAGCTGTCCGCCTGATGCTTCTTCAACTGCTGCTGCCCATGCATTCAGGAACTGACCTGTAGCAGACTGCTCCGGATCGTGCTGATGTACGATCAGAGTATAGGTTTCGCCAGTGTTTTCAACTGCTGCTGCTGAGCCCTCTGCGCCTGCTGAACCAGCCGGAGCTGCATCGCCGCCGCCTGAGCTACCGCATCCTGCCAGCATTCCAACTGCCAGAACGCCTACACAAAGTAAGCCAATGATTCTCTTTTTCATGTTTCTCCTCCTTTTTTGTAAAGAATGACTATATGTGAATGCTTAGGTTTCGCTCACCTAGGCATAGTCACCGTATTTAATGTCCGTATAGCAGATGCGGCAAGCCGGTCGCAAGTACCGGAAGACAAGCTACAATGATAACGGAAACGATCAGAGCGATTACAAACGGGAATACGCCCTTGAAGATCTTCATCAATGGAACATCCTTCGCTATTCCGGCCATAACGTATACGCACATACCAACAGGCGGCGTGATCAGACCAAGCTGCATGATCATAACCATCAGTACACCAAACCATACCAGATTCAATCCCATGTTGTTGATAACCGGCAGGAAGATCGGTGTCAGCAGGATGATCAGCGGAAGGGAATCGATAAAGCATCCCAGTACCGCGTAGATTGCAAGGATCAGTAATACAACGATCAGGTTCGGCAGGTTGGAATTTGACAGTGTCATTGCCAGAGATGCCGGAAGTGTCGAAACTGCAAGGAAATATCCGAAGATCGTAGCACCAATCATGATCAGGAAGATCATACAGGATGTACGGATTGTATCAAAACAGGACTTTTTGATATTTTCCCAGGTACATTTTTTCTTAATGATCATGCAGATCAGAGCACCAAATGCGCCAATCGCAGCACCTGCATTTGCAGTAAAGATACCTGCAAAAATACCGCCCAATACGACAACGAACAGGATCAGAACCGGGATGACACCTCTGATGGCGATCATCTTTTCTCTCATGCTGATCTTGTCACCCTTCGGTGCGAGGGACGGGTCCCTCTTTACAAGGATCATGATCGTCATGACATATACTGCCGCAAGCAGGACACCCGGGATGATACCGCCGGCAAACATATCGCCGATCGACTGTTCTGCCGAGATCGCGTAAAGGATAAAACCTACGCTCGGCGGAATCAGGATACCCAGTGTACCACCGGCTGCGATCGATCCGCAGGAAAGTGTATCTTTATATCTGTACTTTCTCATTTCCGGGAGACAAACAACACCCATGGTTGCTGTCGTCGCTGTAGAGGAACCGCAGATCGCTGCGAAGAATGCACAGGCTACGATCGTAGCGGAAGCAAGACCTCCGGAAATACGTCCGATCCACTTATGACAGAACGAATATAGATCGCCGCTGACACCGGCATAGTACATGAATTGTCCCATTAGTACGAATAGCGGTATAACGGAAAAACCATAACTCGCCACCGTATTAAACGGAATGGTCGCAAACAAGCCGAGAGCCGCTTTCATGTTAACCAGAATGGTATATCCGACAAATCCGACCACGATCATTGAAAAGGCAATGTTCATTCCAATAAACAGCAGTACCAGAAGGAATATAATGCCGATAATACCTACTACGAGTGGACTCATACTCAATCTCCTTTCCCCGCACATGCTCAGGCATATACGTCTTAAAAGTTCCCCCTCAGACTACCTTGATGAACCATACTGAGTATCACGTTTCTCATCTGGTATCACAATGGTAATCATCTGATATTGACATTTTAGACTGTATACCTGCTATAAAGTCAAACGCTTTTTTCTGTGCTTTTTGTATAATTTTCACAACGGATATTTGTTAAGAAATACAACACTTTTTCTTTGTCAAGACCATTTTCTTTCCCCTTGCTTGACTGTATTGTTGCAATATAGATTACGTTTAAAATCCAAGGGGGAAGAAATCATGAAAAAAGACCGTTCTATGCTGACGATCAGTGAGATGTCAAGCATCTGTCGTATCAGCAGGCAGACTCTAATCTATTATGATAAAAACGATATTTTCAAACCGGTTTTTGTTCAGGATAACGGATACCGTTATTATTCCATTTACCAGGTACCTTATCTAAGAGAAATCTGCTCTCTTAAAGACAACTATTTTTCCTTAAAGGATATCGTAGAGAATTTCGAAGGCCGTACGATCCAGAGTACGAGAAATCTTCTGACCGAAAAAAAGGATATTCTTCAGAATGAAGTAGAAGAATTGAAAAAGAGGATGCGCAGTATTGACGACAGGCTTCGTTTCTTAGATCGTGCTGAAATTGAACTCGCACGCGCCGGGATGCCCTATATCGCGCATCTGCCTGCATGTAGTGTCCTCTTCCGTGCCTGGGAAGAAGATGGCGGGATCGGTCCGGAGTCCGACCGCTCTACCATGCATTTTACCCATATGGCACTCAGAAACCAGTTAGAGGATCTGAATTTAAAGACCAACGATTATGGTTGGGGCGCAATGTTCTCTTATCAGTCCATAAAAAAAGGATTGCCATTGGCAGGCGCGGGCGGATATGTTAATCTGCCGAAGAATTTTATCAACACAACCGGTGCCTCCACAGAAAACCTGCTCGAGTTCCCTGAAAGCGACTATGCCTGTCTTGGGCGCTACAGTATGCCATATGAGACGCAGGACCTGACACGTCTGCTCGATTGGATCTCGTCACAGGGTTACCGCCTGACAGGCAACATCCTGGACGAATGTCTTCTCGACACGACCTATTACACAGATGAGATCAAAAAGGATTTCTGTCTCCTGATGGCGCCTGTAGAGAAGATCTGAAACTGTCATTTTGCATATACATTAATATAAGGAAAGCAACATTTCCATTTTTCAGACGAAAGGATCAAAATCATGACACAAAAAAACATTGTTGTAGGCGTCAGTGGCGCCAGCGGCATCCCTATTGCCATTTCCATTCTGAAATCTATTAAAGCACATCCGGATTACCGCTCTCTCATGGTTTTGACAGACGGCGCACTTCAGACACTGTCTTATGAGACTGACTACACGCCTGAAGAATTTCTGGCACTGGCAGACGAGACCTTCGATCTGCATGATGTAGGCGCTTCCATTTCCAGCGGCACATTCCGCACAGAAGGAATGATCATCGCTCCTTGCAGCATGAAAACAGTTGCCGGCATCGCAGCCGGTTATTCAGACAATCTGGTCCTGCGTGCGGCAGATGTTACGTTAAAGGAACGTCGTCCGCTTGTTCTGATTGCCAGAGAAGCACCGTTAAACCAGATCCATCTGCGTAATATGATGACACTTGCACAGGCGGGCGCGATCATCATGCCGCCAATGCTGACCTTCTATAATAAGCCGGAAACCATCCAGGACATGACCGATCATATCGCCGGAAAAGCACTGGATATTTTCGGCATCGATCCGCACAATTTCAACCGCTGGGAATAACTCTCAGCCAGCTTTATTTTACCCTGTTTTTTAAAGAAAGCCCATTTTTCGGGCTTTCTTTTTATGGTAACTATATCTTTGGTATACAGACAAAATTCATAAAACATCCTTTAAAAATTTGTAAATTATCCCTAACAAAAAACCTTTGACTGTATATTGGGTATAATGTGGTATGGTTCAGATATAAAGCAAGCTATTGCAAATGTATAACATCTTTTAAGGAAAAGGAGGTTACCTATGAGCGAAGTTTATGATTTACGTTCAGCGATCGATCTGCTCAAGACAATTCCGGGAGAATTTGTTGAGACAGACGTAGAAGTTGATCCGAAAGCGGAACTCTCCGGTGTATATCGTCATGTTGGCGCAGGCGGAACCGTTATGCGTCCGACCAATGCGAACGGCCCGGCGATGATGTTCAACACCATCAAAGACCATCCGGACGGAAGAGTTGTCATCGGTATGCTCTGCACCAGAAAACGTGTTGCTGCACTTCTGGGCACCACACCGGACAAGCTTGGATTCTTCATGCGTGACGCTGTTCAGAACCCGATCGATCCGGTTGACTTTACCGGCGAGAAAGCTCCGTGTCAGGAAGTTGTTCATCTTGCAACAGATGAAGGATTCGACATCCGCAAGATCGTTCCGGCTCCGACCAACACACCGGAAGATGCCGGCCCGTATATCACAATGGGTCTTTGCTATGCATCTGATCCGGAAGATCCTTCCATCTCTGACGTTACCATCCACAGACTCTGCCTGCAGAGCGAGGATGAGCTGTCAATGTGGATCACACCGGGCGCAAGACACATCGGTGCTTTCTATGAGAAAGCTGAGAAACTGAACCAGCCACTTCCGATCTCCATCAGCATCGGTCTGGATCCGGCAATCTATCTTGCTTCCGGATTTGAGCCGCCGACAACTCCGATCGGTTACAACGAGTTGGCAGCTGCAGGCGCACTGCGCGGCAAACCGGTTGAGCTGGCAAATTGCATCACCATCGGTGAAAAAGCAGTTGCAAATGCTGAATTCGTTATCGAAGGTCTGCTGATGCCGCATGATCGTGTTCCGGAAGACCGTTCCACAGGAACAGGCAAGGCTATGCCGGAGTTCCCGGGACAGACAGGACCGGCTCCGATGGTTCCGATCATTAAAGTAAAAGCAGTTACAACAAGAATCAACCCGATCATGCAGACAACCATCGGCCCGTCCGGTGAGCATGTACATATGGCAGGTCTTCCGACCGAAGCTAGTATCATCGGTATGGTTGAGCGCGCAATGCCGGGCAGACTGATGAACGTATATGCACATCCGTCAGGCGGCGGTAAGTACATGGCGATCCTGCAGTTCAAGAAAGGTATGCCGAGTGATGAAGGACGTCAGCGTCAGGCTGCAATCCTTGCCTTTGCTGCATTCAGTGAGTTAAAGAACATCATCCTTGTTGATGAAGATGTTGATCCGTTTGATGACAGCGATGTACTGTGGGCTATGAATACCCGTTTCCAGGGTGATATCGATACGATTACCATTCCCGGCGTTGCCTGCCACGTACTGGATCATACACAGGAGCCGGGCTACAACCCGATGATCCGCAACAAGGGTGTATCCTGCAAGACCATCTTTGACTGCACGATGCCTTATGAGCAGAAGAAACACTTCGAGAGATCTCAGTTCCTCGATGTTGATCAAGTCGGATCGTAG
>JAZQEX010000064.1:0-7725 GCA_045539215.1 Eubacterium sp.
TCATCAGCTTGCCAACGCCGTCCTGATCCAGTCTTGCGAACGGATCATTCTCGAAGATCTTCGCATCATAGTATGCATCCAGGAACTTACCGCAGTCATCACGGGAGAAGCCGAATGTCATCTGGGTCAGATCGTTGGTACCGAAGCAGAAGAAATCTGCCTCCTTTGCAATCTCATCTGCGAGCAGGCATGCGCGCGGGATCTCGATCATCGTACCAACTTTGTATTTCAGGTCAAGCGGCTGTGCAGCTGCGATCTCAGCATCTGCTGTCTCAACTACGATATCTCTGACAAACTTCAACTCTTTTGCGTCAGTTGAAAGCGGGATCATGATCTCCGGATTCAGTCTCCAGCCCGGATGTTCTTTCGCTACATTGATCGCTGCGCGGATAACAGCCTTAGTCTGCATAACAGCAATCTCCGGATAAGTAATGCACAGACGAAGTCCTCTGTGGCCCATCATTGGGTTGAATTCTTTTAAGCTGTCAATAATCTCTTTAATGCGATCAACAGATTTGCCCTGTGCTTCAGCCAGTTTCTTGATGTCTTCCTCTTCCGTCGGAACGAACTCATGCAGTGGCGGATCCAGGAAACGGATCGTGGTCGGATAATCCTCCATCGCCTCATAAATCTGCTCAAAGTCACTCTGCTGGAACGGCAGGATCTTCTCAAGCGCTGCTTCTCTTTCTTCCTTGGTATCTGCACAGATCATCTCACGGAATGCAGCGATTCTGTCTTCCTCAAAGAACATATGCTCTGTACGGCAAAGGCCGATACCCTCAGCGCCAAGCTCACGGGCTCTCTTTGCATCTTCCGGTGTATCAGCATTTGTACGAACGTTCAGGCTGCGGAACTCATCTGCCCATGCCATGATGCGCTCAAATTCACCAGCGATCTTAGCTTCTACGGTCGGCATAGCACCATCATAGATCGCACCTGTGGATCCATCAAAGGAGATGATATCGCCTTCATGATAAGTATGTCCGCCAAGCTGGAAGGTCTTGTTTTCCTCGTCCATGATAATGTCGGAGCAACCGGATACACAGCAGGCACCCATACCACGGGCAACAACGGCTGCATGAGATGTCATACCACCACGAACAGTCAGGATACCCTGAGAAGCCTTCATACCTTCGATATCTTCCGGAGAGGTCTCCAGACGTACCAGAACGACCTTCTCACCACGGTCAGCCCATTCTTATTTATCATCTCCTCTCTACACGATCTTACCGCATGCAGCACCCGGTGCAGCACCCAGTGCCTTACCGATCTGCTCAGCTTCTTTTACTGCAGCCGGATCAAATGTCGGATGCAGCAGTGTATCCAGGTTACGCGGATCGATCATTGCGATCGCTTCTTTCGGTGTACGCATACCCTCATCTACCAGATCACAGGCAATCTTTAATGCAGCCTGTGCGGTACGCTTACCATTTCTGGTCTGCAGCATGTAAAGCTTGCCGTTTTCTACGGTAAACTCCATATCCTGCATATCACGATAGTGGTTTTCCAGAATTCCGCAAACCTCTGTAAACTGCTTGAATGCCTCCGGGAACTTCTGCTCCATCTCGGAGATATGCATCGGAGTACGGACACCTGCTACAACGTCCTCACCCTGTGCATTGGTCAGGAACTCACCAAACAGACCCTTTGCACCTGTTGCCGGATCACGTGTGAACGCAACACCGGTACCGCAGTCGTCACCCATGTTACCAAATGCCATGGACTGTACGTTAACAGCGGTTCCCCAGGAATACGGGATGTCGTTGTCACGACGATAAACGTTTGCACGCGGGTTGTCCCAGGAACGGAATACGGCTTTGACAGCCTCCATCAGCTGCTCTTTCGGATCTGTCGGGAAGTCAGAACCGATCTTTGCCTTGTACTCAGCCTTAAACTGGCTAGCCAGCTCTTTTAAGTCATCTGCTGTCAGGTCGATATCCTGTGTGATGCCTTTTTCTTTCTTCATCTTGTCGATCAGCTCTTCAAAGTATTTCTTGCCGACCTCCATAACAACGTCTGAGAACATCTGGATAAAACGACGATAGCAGTCCCAAGCCCAGCGCGGATTGCCGGATTTTGCGGAAAGAACTTCTACAACGTCTTCATTCAGACCCAGGTTCAGGATGGTATCCATCATACCCGGCATGGAAGCTCTCGCACCGGAACGAACAGAAACCAGAAGCGGATTCTCTTTATCACCGAATTTCTTTCCGGTGATCTCTTCCATTTTCTCAATATATTCCATGATCTGGCCCTGAATCTCATCATTGATCTGACGGCCATCCTCATAATACTGCGTACATGCTTCAGTCGTGATCGTGAATCCCTGCGGTACCGGAAGTCCCAGATTTGTCATCTCGGCAAGGTTCGCGCCCTTTCCACCGAGCAGGTTTCTCATATCCGCATTGCCTTCACGGAACATATACACCCATTTGTTCATACTTTGTACCTCTCTTTCTTCTTCTCTCGAAGCCATTACTATATGAAACGCGAAAAAACAGTTACCCTAATCTCCTATTTTTATCGCATTACACGCCGATTATAGGATACCACAAAGTAACCACCTTTTCCAGTCAAGTATTGTTTTTTTTGACAGACGAAAAAATACCGGGCAGATTTGCCCGGCATCTCTTATGCTCTTTGTATCTTTGCAGCTCTTACCAGCTGCTTTGCAAGAATAGTTGTTGTTACGGCTCCGACACCACCCGGTACCGGCGTTGCCATTGCCGCGATCTCTGCGATTTCGGCAAACTGAACATCCCCGTGGATCGCACCATCTTCTCCCATACTGATGCCGACATCAATAACGACAGCACCTTCTTTGATATAATCAGGACCGATCATACCCATCTTTCCGGTTGCAGCCACGATGATATCTGAAGCAGAGCACAGTTTTTTGAGATCTTCCTCTGTCGTCTTGCTTCTGCAGATGCTGACCGTTGCTTTTCGGTTCAGAAGCATGATCGAGAGCGGTTTTCCGACGGTCATGCCGTATCCGACGACAGTGATATGCTTCCCTGTTACGTCGACATTTGCATAATCAAGCACCTCCATGACTGCCTGTGCGGTACATGGTGCAAAACCACTCACATCGCCCTCATAGAGCTTCATCTTATTTACAGGGCCAATCCCGTCAATGTCTTTTTCAGGAGAGATGATCGCAGTCGCAGCTGCTTCATCAAGCCCTTTCGGGAGCGGTGCAAGCAAAAGAATTCCGTTTACATCTGGATCGTCATTGATTTTTTTCAATGCTGTCTGAAAATCTTCATTACTGATATCCTCCGGAAATGCATATGACTCTGCTTCCAGGCCAAGACCTGCCATGCGTTTCAACGCACCTCTCTCATAAGCCATATCATCCTCTTCTTCTCCGGCTCTGACGATTGCAAGCTTTGGAATATGGCCTTCCATTGTCGCCACATCTTTTTCAATCTGCTCACGGATTGCCGCCGCTACTTCTTTTCCTCTTAATTCGATCATAAGTCCTCCCGAATCATTTTTATTTCTGCCAAACTAGTTGTCCAATTGTTCCATCACCTTAGAAAACACAGCTTCTGTCCGCGCGCTTCCATCTGCGATCAGCGCATGCGCTTTTGCATTCAACTCTGCTGCCGTATCCCGGTCTTTCATTGATTTCGTGTTGATAAACACATTCAAAGACGCGCCCTTTAATGCCGCCTGCGCAAACACTGCTGCCACACCGGCATCGCTTAAGGCCATTACACTGCCTTTTTGGGCGACCTCTTCGATCAAAAGGATGACCTCTGAGACCGTCTCCATAATGCGAAGAGGCGCGATGCTGGCATCATACAATACCTTTTTCATGACCTCTTCCCGGTATGCAAGCTCCTCCTCACTATTTTTCGGAAGGCTGTATGCTTTTGCCAGAGGTGCAAATGCTTTTGCGTCTTCATCTGCAAGTGCAGTCAGCTCTTTCATCTTTTTTGCAGAATCGGCAAGGATCCTTTGTATATCCTCTTCATACTGCGCATATTTCTTTTTACCGGTTGTCAGATTGGCAACCATCGAAGCAAGCGCAGCCGCCAGCGCACCGCATGCAGCACTTGCACCGCCGCCCCCCGGCACCGGCGCGCCACTGGCCAGATCTTCCAGAAAATCCGTAAAGTTCGCATCAAGTATCATTAGCCTTCTCCCATTCTGATCATATGCAGGACCGTGTTCTGTAATGACACGTCTCCTTCAAATATACCATGGCTGTCAACTTTGAAGACATAAGGGAATCAGAACAATCCGGAAATGATGCCATCTTCATTCACATCGATCTTCTCGGCAGACGGTACCTTCGGAAGCCCCGGCATCTTCATGATCTCGCCGGTCAGCGCAACCAGGAACCCTGCCCCGATCGACGCCGTAATGTCACGTACTGTGATGCGGAATCCGGTCGGACGCCCCAGCACCTTTGCATCATCCGTCAGGGAATACTGATTCTTTGCCATACAGATTGGCAGATTGCCGAATCCAAGTTCCTCGAACTTCTTGATCTCCTTGCTTGCCTTTGCCGTATAGTCAACGCCGTCTGCGCCGTAGATCTTCGTTGCGATCGCATTGATCTTGTCCTTGATCGGCATGTCCAGATCATAGGTAAAGGACAGTTCGCTTTTCTCTTCCGTCAGACGCAGCACTTCTTTTGCCAGTTCTTCGCCGCCTTCACTTCCTTTGCCCCAGACTTCGGATAACGCAACATTGACACCAAGCTCTTCACATTTTGTTCTGATGAGCGTCAGCTCAGCTTCCGTGTCCGTCGGGAAACGGTTGATCGCTACGACTGCCGGCAGTTTGAAGTTTTGTGTGATATTTTCTACGTGCTTTAATAAATTCGGGATGCCTGCTTCCAGTGCTTCCAGATTTTCTTCATTTAAGTCCGCCTTCGCTACGCCGCCGTTGTGTTTCAATGCACGAACGGTCGCCACAATCACGACTGCCGACGGACGGAGTCCTGTCATACGGCATTTGATATCCAGGAACTTCTCTGCGCCGAGATCAGCACCAAAGCCTGCTTCCGTGATCATATAATCAGCCAGCTTTACACCCATTTTTGTTGCCGTTACACTGTTGCATCCATGTGCGATGTTTGCAAATGGGCCGCCGTGCACGAATGCGGGTGTCCCTTCCAGGGTCTGTACCAGGTTCGGCTTGATGGCATCCTTTAAGAGCGCAGTCATCGCGCCTTCCGCTTTCAGGTCGCCTGCCGTAACCGGTTCGCCGTCTTCGTTATACGCTACCACGATCCGGGCCAGTCTCGCCTTCAGATCCGGAATATCCGTTGCCAGACAGAAAATCGCCATAATCTCGGATGCCACCGTAATATCAAATCCGTCCTGACGTGTCACGCCGTCTCCCTTATTGCCCAAACCATCCACAATGTTGCGCAGCTGTCTGTCATTCATGTCCACGCAGCGTCTCCAGGTGATGGTCTTCGGAACAATACGAAGCGCATTTCCCTGATGGATGTGGTTGTCGAGCATCGCTGCCAACAGATTATTTGCCGCGCCGATCGCATGCAGGTCGCCGGTAAAGTGCAGGTTAATATCTTCCATCGGAATGACCTGGGCATAACCACCTCCTGCCGCGCCGCCTTTCACGCCGAACACCGGACCTAAGGACGGCTCGCGCAGTGCTACAACGGTCTTTTTGCCCAGACGGTTCAAGCCGTCTGCCAGGCCGATGGTCGTCGTAGTCTTGCCTTCTCCCGCAGGTGTCGGGTTGATTGCTGTTACCAGTACCAGCTTTGCATCCGGACGGTCCTGGATCTCTTTATAATACCGAAAATCGATTTTTGCTTTATAGCGTCCGTAGTTTTCTACATACTCCTCCGGAATCCCCAGTTTGTCTGCGATCTCATTGATCGGCCTGATCTCTGCTTCCTGTGCGATTTCTATATCTGATTTGAATGCCATGTCAATTCTCCTTATTATAAAGCCGATGTTTACTGACTCTGATACTTCTCCTCGATCACCGGATACTGCGTTTTATATCCGATCAGCGCCAGATAATTGCTGCAGTCAGGATAGAGATTCTGCAGGTTGTCAAGCTCTGCCATAGGATCATACGGGAAGTCTTCCGGAATATCCTTCTCCATGATATCTGCCAGTAAATGCAGCTTTTTCGACATCCAGCATTCTACGATCACCGGAAAATCCGGATACTCACGCCGCAGGCGGTCTACCATGGCATTCTGTCCGACGATCGGCTGTGTGATCACATACTTTGCGCCGGCTGCGATTTTCTTTTCGAGCTTGGCAAATTCAGAATCTTCCGGCTCGTACGGGTTGAATGCCGCACCGACAATAAAGTCCGGATAATGTTTGTAAATATATTTGATCAGCTCAACAGAAGTTGTCACCTTCACATCCGGTGCTTCCAGCTCTTCCGGCTCAAGCTTATGCATTTTGTCTGAACCGTCTCCGGTCAATGCCAGGATATTGCGGATGCCATGCTCCTTTGCATGCTCCAGGATGTGATCCAGCGTTTCTTTGGTATGGAAGGTGTTGAGATGGATCAGCACCTGATCCGGTCTTGCATCCAGTTCAAGCTCGTCGATCATCTCGTATGTCTGGAATGCAAGTCTTCCCATGGCATTGTCTGTGATCGATGCCACAAAACCACTTTCCTGGATCCGCTCAAACCGCTCCGCAAACCGTTCCAGCTCTTCTTCCAGTTTCTGGGAGCTGTGCTTTGGCGGGGTCATTTCTATATGGTATGTAAAATGTTCACTCATGTTTCTCTTCCTTTCCTTTCAGTCTTCTAAAGTATTGATTCCGATATTCCTGTCTACTTTTTCTTCTGCACGCCAAACAGGTCTTCCCCGTATGCATCGATATACTCCAGACAGAACTCATCGATTTCCAGCAATGCTTCCGTTGAATAGATTGCGCCAAGCATGTCTCTGCTGGTCGGATCGATGATCGCACTGTCCATTCCTGCTGCCATTGCCAGAACCAGGAAGGACTGGTTGATCGTCTTCCTCGATGGCAGGCCAAAGGAAATATTAGACAATCCGCTCGTCACATGAATGGTCGGATACTTTTCTTTTACGTATTTTGTCACTGCTGCAAAATTGGTAAATGCATCCGGTTTTGTGCCGACACTAAAGACCAGCGGGTCGATATGGATCCTGGACGGATCGATCTTGAATTCTTCTGCGCGCTCCATGATCTTTTCAAAGATTGCGATACGGTCATCGATTCCATCCGGAATCTTATTGTTATCACAAAGAAGTGCTACAACTTCCCAGTCCGTATCCGCGATCGCAGGAAACACGGTGTCAATCTTATCGCCTTCAAGGGAAACAGAATTGATCAGACCCGGTTCTTTACAAAACTGCATTGCTTCCACGATGGAGTGTGCATTCGGGCTGTCGATACAGATTTTTGCGTCACTGACTTCCTGAACCAGATCGATAAGCCAATGCAGCACATCAACATCACCTTCCACTACGGAAGAACACACATCAATATAATCTGCTCTTCCTGCCGTCTGACGGATTGCCAGATCACGGATCCAGTCCGCGTTTCTTTCCTGAATTGCCTTTGCTACAGATGGGATTGCGCCATTGATTTTTTCGCCGATGATGATCATTTTTAAGTCTCCTTTCAAAGAACTCTTTTTTCGTTTTTTTGTTGACATCATCATATCCCAGACGCAATGAAAAATATTTCATTATCTTTTTCAATTTTTATCACATATTGCTTGTTTTCCTATCAT
>JAZQEX010000065.1:0-6364 GCA_045539215.1 Eubacterium sp.
ATAAGGTCCTTTATTGCTGACACTCCCGCAGATCCCGTGGGCTGTTGCGAGGCGGTCAACGGTCGGCCGGAAGCCGACACCCTGAACGATTCCGTATACTCTTGCTATGATCGCATGCTGCATGGAACCTCTCCTTTTTTAAAAAAGAACTCAGTAATCTCCATAGAATCTTGGTGCAACAACGGTCTCCTCACCCATATCCCCGGAAACCGCAAAATGCGGCAGTGAAATCCAACGTCCGTCGAATCCCTTCGCTGCCTTTCGGAACGTCTCGTCTGCTATGACGATGTCATAGCCCTCTTTGAACAGCGCGATAAACTCATCCTCTTCCCGGATATGAAGATCGCCGGGTTCACGACATTCGCGGATGGGCTTAAACCAGGTGGCAACCTTAATCTCTGTATCGCCTGCGGCTGCCCGGATCTTCTCACGGATCGCATTGGCACGGATCTGCTGGTGCATGATCAGGATCCTCTTTCCGGAAAGATCTGTATCATCAAGCTGAGCCGTAATACTTTCCCAGACCTCATCGATCAGCGGATCTGCATATTCAAACGGCGTGCCAAAACGCTCCTTTAACATCCTCGCTGCTTTCAGACCGGCCGGTGCGATCACGATGTTTTTCTCAACACGGCCTGCCTGTTCAAAAGCATTCAGGCCACTGATCTGACCTGCTGACTGATCTACATCAGCGAGCATTCCCTCACCATAGCAGACCACTTCAGAAGCACCCTGTCGCATCAGCGATGCGCGGATCTTCTCAAACGCATCCAGGCTGTCGGTATCAAGCGGTGTCGCACCGAGCACGCCCACCGAACCCGGGATGATCTCCTCATCTGTGACGTCTTTTGCAAACCGGTCAAACAATGCCATATAGGCTTTTTCAATTCCGCTGTCATACAAAAGCGCGCCGTTCGTATCGACTGTCACCACCGGAAGGCCGATGCGCTTTTCGCCCATGCGTTTGATCGCATGGTAATCGGTTGCGATCGTCGCCGGGACCGGTGTCCCGATGATGGCAACAAACGAAGCATCCAGCTTCCCTGCTGCGGCTTTGATCTTTTCGATCATCAGATCATCTCTGCCGAGGTTCGCGTCCATGTCACGAAGTCCCGCGGAAAAGATCGCGCTTTTTTTACGAAACCATCTCGGTTCATCAAATCCGCAGATGTTTCCCGCGCATCCGCCGGCATCGCAAATGATGATCATGCCGCCCAATTCATAAAACACAGCCGCTGCGCCGGACTGATCCGGTGCAAACGGATAAATGATTTTTCTTAATCCCTTCACGTTTAACCCTCCAGCTTCGCTGCGATCGACGGGAACGGTTTTAATGCCCGCTCTAAAATCCCTGTCATATACGCAATGCTGATTCCGTAATTGGTGATCGGTATCTGTGCATCCTGTGCACACTGGATCCTGTACTTCATCTCCCGCTCATTTAAAACACATCCGCCGCAATGCAGGATGAGCTTGTAATCGGCGAGATTCTCAGGATACTCAATACCGCTGGAAAACTCGAATACAGGATCCGCGCCCGTAAACTGTCTGACAAGACGCGGCAGTTTCACGGTTCCGATATCCTCGCACTGTCTGTGATGTGTACAGCCTTCCGAAATAAGGATCTTATCCCCATCCTTGATCTCATGGAGCATCCTCACGCCCTTGACAAGTTCCGGAAGATTGCCCTTATATCTGGCAAACAGGATGGAAAACGAGGTAAGCGGAATCTCCGCAGGGGTAATTGCATCGACCTGCTTAAATACCTGGCTATCCGTGATTACGATCCGCGGTGTTTTTCCGATATTCTTTAAGGTGTTAGCCAATTCGTTTTCTTTCACAACGATCGCCGTCGCGTCGTGATCTAAGATATCCCTGATCGTCTGCTGCTGTGGCAGTATCAGGCGCCCCTTTGGTGCCGCCGAATCGACCGGAACGACCAGCACGACAAAATCAGACGGCTCCAGCAGATCTCCTACGATCGGTTTCTTTTCTTCCTGCGGCTTTGACGCTGCGATCTGCTCTTTTAATTCATAAATGTTTTCTCCGGTCATAGCGCTGACAAAGATCGGCGCATATGCCGAAAGTGCTTCGGAAATGGCTGCCTTTTGCGCATCTGTCATCAGCTCTGATTTGTTCACTGCAATGACCATCGGGATCTTTTTCTCCCGGATGCGCACGATCAGGCGCTGTTCTTCCTCTCCGACGCCCTCGGTTCCGTCCACTACGAGCACGGCAATATCGGTCTTATTTAACACCTGATAGCTCTTTTTGACACGAAGTGTCCCGAGCTCACCGCTGTCATCGATACCCGGTGTGTCGATCACAACCACCGGCCCGAGCGGCAAAAGCTCCATCGCCTTGCTGACGGGATCTGTCGTCGTTCCTCTGACATCAGAAACGATTGCCAGACTTTGCCCCGTGATCGCATTGATGATACTCGATTTTCCTGCATTTCGCTTTCCGAAGATTCCGATGTGTACCCGGTCTGCGGATGGGGTTGCATTTAAACTCATCTTCGTGTTTCCTTTCTTAATCCTTGCAGTGGTCTCCTCGGTCAGCAACCACTTCATATCTAATCGACTGCATCCGGTTTGCCAGACAGCCTCTGCATTCCGCTGCCTCATCACCGGTGCAGATCTTGTTATCATATAGTTCGTATTTCTTCCGCACATCCGTCGGAGACAGATTTGGCATCACAACATTCGCGCCTGCCAATACGCCCTTTTCTCTTCCAAGCGGATCCGCAGTGCCGAGTGCTGTCGTCGCCGGCAGCAGGACCGTCGGCAGCATCAGCCTTAAGAGTCCCAGGAAATAGATGGTCATCTCCGTAGACCCCGGCGTTTCCTCCGCAAACGGTGTGTCATGATGCGGTAAAAACGGGCCGATCCCGACCATCTCAGGATCGAGTTCTTTTAGAAACAGCATATCCTCCGCAAGGTGTTCTGTGGTCTGTCCCGGCGTACCGACCATAAAGCCGGCGCCTGTCTGATAGCCGATGCGCTTTAAATCCCGCAGACACGCCTGTCTGTGTGCCGCGTTTAACGGTTCGGGATGAAGCTGTCTGTAATGATCATAGTTTGCCGTTTCATGGCGAAGCAGATATCTGTCGGCGCCTGCATCAAACCAATGCTTGTAAGTATCATATTCACGTTCGCCAAGCGATAATGTTACCGCGCAGTCAGGATGCGCCTGCTTGATCATTTTTACGATCCCTGCAATGTCATCATCCTTGTAATACGGATCTTCACCGCCCTGGAGCACAATCGTACGATAGCCAAGGTCATAGCCCAGATCGGCGCATGCCATGATCTCATCCGTTGTCAGCCGGTAGCGCTCTGCATTCCGGTTGCTTTTTCTGATCCCGCAGTAATAACAATCGTTTTTGCAGTAATTTGTCATCTCGATCAGGCCGCGGACGAAAATCTTGTTCCCATAATATTTGTTTTGCCAGAAGCGTGCCTTTTCAAATACTGCGTCAGCGATTTCCGGCGTATAGCCATCAATCACCCAGATCCATTCCTGCTTGCTCAATGCGTGTTCCGTATTCAATTTGTCGATCAGGTCAAAAACCATCCTGTCAGACATGTTGTTTCATTGCCTCCCGCATTTCCGTGATCAGCTTTTTCACACCGGCATAACCAAACGGCTGGCGGTCCGAATTCCAGGGTACATTCGGCTGATCCGGATGATAATAGACCGCATCTTTTCCGATCGTCAGATCGACTGACTCTGTTCCGCAGTCGTAATACAGCATCGTCGGTGATAAATTGGTGTAAACCTTCGTCTCCGGAGAAAGCTCCGCAAGACGTCTGATATAGACATAATCCTCAGCCGAAATATTGGTAAAGATCTCAGGGACACGCATCCCGTAACGGATCAGTGCCAGTGCCAGCTCAAAGGAATTGGCATTTAACATCTCTCCGACTGCAACGGAAATATTCCCAAAGTCCTTTAAAAACGCTTCGATCGCGTCTTCCGCCTGCGCTTTTGCCTCGGAATCATCAAATTCCGCGCCGATCGCACCGGCAAACGCACGATACTGGTTTGCGATCCGGTCGATCTGGTATAAGCGTGTCATCTCAAGATACGGGATCCCGAGCCGGTCATTCAGATCATCTGCTGCCGTCCGTGCTTCCGGATCGAGCACAATATTGAAATTTGCCTCAGACATTGCCAGATAGCTTTCATAATCCGGGCAACGCGAGATCTCGTTGATCGTCCGCACGCCTGCCTGTTTTAACAGATCATACAATTCGCAGTCATCGATCAGCGGTGAGAAGTGTCCAAGCAGGTTGACGGTTCTCGAATTCCGTTTCCGCTTTTCCAAAAGGGAATAGATGGCTTTTCTGACCAGTACCATCGGCGGTTTCCGACCTTCTCTTGTAAGCGCATACATATAGCACGGGCGGACGGGAAGTCCTGCCTGCTCTTCTGCCTTTCTGCAGACCCGCTCCCAGTCTGTGCCAAGAAGCGCATCCACACAGGTTCCGCAGATCATCACCATCGACGGTTTTTCTTCAAGATAATCCACGATCTCCGAAACCGCATCCGGCACTTTTGCCAGGTGCTCGCCGTTTACGATGTCCGATTCGTCCATCAGAAGAAAGAAAAACCGGTCTTCATACCCGCGTACCTCTGATAAGAGCTTCGTATTCCGGCCGCAGCAACCGGGTGCCACCAAAAGCATGACGGATCCCGGGATCGCAAGTCCTGCGCGCTTCACACCAAACCCGGTCGCACCGGGTGAGTTGAATGCGAGTGTCGCAGGAGAACTGTAGATCAGCTGTGTGGACGGTAAAAGCTCCGGCGGGATACTCTCTCTGCCGCCTTCCTGCAGCTCTTTGATTGTAATGCTGTAGGGTTCTCTGTTCATATTATTGATCCTTTTCCAAAAGACGTTTTGCCAGGTCTAAAAACCGCTCACTGATCGGGAGTGTCGGATCTCCTTCGATCACGGTTTTGCCGATTTCCTCAAAGTGGTTGATGTCATCGTTTCTGGGGATATCTCCTACGATCTCAAGTCCCCGTTCTTTTGCAAATTCCGTCACTTTTTTCTCTTCATCAGGGATGTTTCTTCTGTTAAAGATGATTCCGCCGACATCCGCATATCCACGGTCCGCAAAGTTCTGTACCGCGCGGTAAATGTTATCCGCTGCGTAAAGAGCCATCTTTTCACCGGAAGTTACGATCAGAACATGCTCTGCATACCCTTCTCTGATCGGTGCGGCAAATCCGCCGCAGACGACATCTCCAAGGACATCATATAAAACAACATCCGGCTTCCAAATCTCAAACAGCTCCAGATCCTCTAACAGGTTAAAGGTCGCGATGATCCCGCGTCCCGCGCATCCGAGTCCCGGTGTCGGTCCGCCTGTCTCGATGCAAAGAATGTCGCCAAATCCCACCTTAGAGATTTCCTCGATCGATTCCGGTTCATTGTCATGATCTCTTAAATAGTCCATGACCGACTGCTGTCTGACACCGCCTAAGATATTCATCGTCGAATCCGCTTTCGGGTCACATCCGATCTGGATGACCCGTTTCCCGAGCGAAGCAAATGCCGCTGCGAGGTTTGCTGTCATCGTTGATTTTCCAATTCCGCCTTTTCCATAGATTGCGAGTTTTAACATGGTTTTTCCTTCCGTATCCTGTTCGTTAAATAAAAATAGCTTTTCCCGTTCGCGTACACGAACAGAAAAAGCCATTGCTGCCTTTTGGTCATTGCAACGTCTCTTCCTGCGCGGCGCGAAACCTAACTGTCAGAGTAATCGTTAATCTAAATTGTCACAGGTGTCTGACACCCAAAATCCGCATTCCGGTCGGTATCTCCTTCCGGTCTGCCTGATCACTACTGATATTATATCGATTCTATGACTTAGCGTCAATCATCTCAAATATATAAAGCACAACCATTTTTTTCATCACAAATGATCAAAGTCCTACTTTTTTCATTTCTCATTCTATGGTATAATTCTATCCGATTGTTCAAAAATGCACTACAGAAAGGACGATTGTTTCATGAACAAATACAGAGATTTTGATAATTATTTAAAAGAATATCCGTCACAGGATGGCTACTTTGGAAAGTACGGCGGGAATTATTTAAAAGACCCGGAGCTGATCAAGGCCTTTAACGAATATGCAGAGGCTTATCACACCATCGCGCAGTCCGCACAGTTTATCGCTGAGCTGCGCCGGATCCGGAAGGACTTCCAGGGTCGTCCGACACCTGTTTATCACTGCCAGAACCTTTCCACATTACTTGGCAGAACTCAGATCTATCTGAAGCGTGAGGACTTAAACCACACAGGTGCACATAAGTTACACCACTGCATGGGTGAAGGTCTGCTCGCAAAATACA
>JAZQEX010000066.1:0-2305 GCA_045539215.1 Eubacterium sp.
CCCTCCAAAGGACGGGGGAAAGCATGGGACCCCGATTATCACAAAAATCATCTCCCATCCAAGCGAAATCGCAGTATTCTGCACCGCCATTTTTAAGGCCTGTTTCAAAAACGGAGATGGCGTAATTGGTTTGGATTTCCAGATAGGCGTCGATCAGTTCCGGCGCTTCATAGAGGTTGATCATGGCTTCTTCCATGCCGAAGGCGTTGCAGGCGCCGGAGAACAGGGGCATCCACACCGGGCAGAACACGATAGCGTGATCCGGGTGAAGCGCACGTTCTTTCTTGAAATCGGGGAAATCAATATCGGACACCTGAGGACGGAAGCGCTTTTGCACTTCTTCAACGGTCTCCACGCCGCCCAGCAGGTGCTCCACGTCATTGCTGAATGTTGCATCCGCCCGAAGATTCTCGTCCACGGTGTTGATCTTTTTTCCGCGAGGGCCAAATACCAGCCAACGGGTGTCGCACCCCAGATGGTTCAGAACCTCCTCTTTGCTGGTGAAACCGTAATGCTGCTGGAAATAACGCATTAATGTAGGCCAGACATTGTTTTCCATGATATCTAATGGAAAACGATCAGTCGGCTCAAAGCGGAACGCGGCAAGAACACGTTCTCTTGACGTCATGGCGATATGCCCGTCCTTTCTTTATAAGAATCTTCTGTCACTAGGAAAAATGCATCGATATTCTTCCAGAATCTGTTTTGCCGTTGCGCAACTGGGCAGTGGGACTGATATTGCCCATCGCCAAAGCTTCTTTGGGTGCAGTGGGGTTGGCATCGGCCATAGCGATGGCAGCTACCTAAGCGATGACACATGAGTGCATTAAAACTGTTTGTAGAGTTCGTAGGCAGCATTCGCAGCGCTGGCAGCATCGACAGTGTACACGTCAACGCCGATCTAATTCTTGCTTTTCCCTTCTGAAGATTCTCGGAAATTTCGCTCAGGATGACCATGTTTCTTTCTCTTTTCAAATGCAATGCGGTGAAGATGGGCTGATCCGTGTATCCCGATCTGCTTACACCGGCGATGACCCGATCATCCGGATACTCCGGTGTGGGATTATCTTTGAAAACAATCCAGCTTTGCATTTTGGACTTTACTCGCCGTAATATTTGTCAAGCACTTCGGATACTGTCTTTGCCCAGATGATCAGGTTTTCAGGTTTATGAGATACGGTGCTGATGTCCTTGAGCGTGAATTCGACGGGACAGCTGTATTTCTGGCAGAGCTTGACCGTTTTTTCCGTTTCTTTGCGGATGACCTCGGGATCGGTTGCGATGGCAACATTGGCCGGGCTGGGCTTCTTGGAATAGACGTATTTTCCGCCCATACGCTCCGCCATGACTTCTTCGCGAGCCCACGGCGTAACGCCAATTTTGCGCAGATTCGGAATCTTGCAAACAATATCGAGTTTGCGATCCAGCGGTTCGCAGCAGCCGTAGTAGGTGTAGGCATAGCGGTCGGCTACCTGCAGGGCATACTGGATATCGAACTCATCATGCATCGCCGGGGAAACCTCGGAGAAGCCCTGCGCCATCGTGCGGTACCACGTCGCCTTCCATCCGTCCGATGCAAGTCCGGAAACATATGCCGGGGTACAGTGCAGATCCGGGCTGGAGGGATCGACAGACAGATGCTTTTCTACAAAGTCCATCTCAGCCAGCAGAATGTCGAGGAACTTTTGTCGGATGGCATGCAGATGCTCAGGACGGTCATAAAAATCGTAAAGCACCGCTTCCATGCCGCGCAGCATAACGATCCGGTCCCACGGCGCATCGTAGACATAACCGCGGCCGCAGAGTTTGACGGGCATGGTGCTGCCCAAAAGATCTGTATAGAAACTGACAGCTTCCTCATCCTTGTCGGGGCGGGCGGTAAACGTGGGAATTTTGATCAGATGAACCGATTCCTCGTCCTCAAGAATGTCCTTATAATTGTGGGAAACGATGTTGTTTGTGTTATCGGTGCGTTTGATTTCCTCATCGATTTCGATGCCGATCCCTGTGGAATCATACGCTTTTGTTACCCGGAAGAATGGCTCAAACAGCGTATCTGCGCGGAAATGGTTCCAGCGGTAAAGTGCTTTGCGCAGAAAGAACTCAACGTCACGAACACGCGGATCCTCGCATACGCAGGTCAGCTCGTCCCCGATATTCATTTGATACCACGGGATTTCATCAAGCAGAACGGGCGGACGAACCAATTTCAGGTCATTGGTATCTTTCATCCGCCGATTCATCTTTAGTTGCTTTTCGCTGGCGGCCATTTCCATGTAGCGCTTTGCAAGCTCGCGGATGATGC
>JAZQEX010000067.1:0-77631 GCA_045539215.1 Eubacterium sp.
AAACTGGCAAAGATGAAGGTAAAGATGGGGTTGATAGGTCCCGGTTATTTGCTTTCAAATCTTGTTTTTGACCTTAAAATGATATTTATACAAAAAAGCGCTCTAGGATGTGTATCCTAGAGCGGCTTTGTCTTCAGTCTGAAAACAGGTCTTTCGACCTGTTTTGTTTACGATATTCGGACTATTAATCACACTGTAACCACGTGTAACCACTCCAATTCATTGGAAATCCGCTTATTTAGCGGATTCCCGATGGAGCATAGGGGGATCGAACCCCTGACCTCCAGATTGCGAACCTGGCGCTCTCCCAGCTGAGCTAATGCCCCATTTCCGTGCGCGGTGCGTGTGGCACTTGTGCCTCGCGGTGCGCGCGCGACTCCTTATTTAAAAACCTGTCCGACAGATCCGCCGGACAGGTTTTATTTTAGCACTCTGAAATTTTCTTGTCTATCCTTTTCAAGATACAGCATGGATCACTGATCCAACGGAGGGATCGGCGGGATCATCTGCATTGTTTCAATCTTTTCGTCATCCAGTTTGAACTTCTCCATAACGTTTACCGTTTCTGTAGAACGCCATGTAAAAAAGCATTTGTTACATCCATACATTTCCCATACGTTGCCTTTCGGAGATTTTGTGATCATACGGATGTTTTCGCTATCACATCTTGGACATTTCATGATCCGCTCACCTCCTTTTGTAAATCCTGCAGGATTGATTGCCACTGATCAGCACCTTTTGGCGGTTCAAGCAAGGCGACCTCTCTGGTGATCGGTTCAGGCGCGACCGGTGTGGTCGCATCTATGATCAGCTTTGCGTGCATTCCTGCCGGATCTGAAGATGGATCCAGAGGCATGCCTGGGCAGTTTTCAATCACGGAAACGTCTTTGTCCGGTCGTACCTTCGTCGTGATCGCCCACATAACCTGCTCAAGATTAAACGGATCCACATATTCATCCACCACGATCACCGCCTTGGAATATGGCATCCCATGCGGCGTTGAAAGCAGACGGAATGCAACTGCTTTTCCATAACCGCCCAACCGGCATTTCGTGGAAATGATGACACCGATTCCATGTGTGTACATTGCATTAACCGCTACGACTTCCGGAAAATCTCTCTTCAGCTGCTTATACAAAGGAACTGATGTGTTCAATGCCATCAGATAGTCTATCTCTGTCCACGGAATGCCAAGATACAGATTCTCAAAAATCGGATCCGTCCGGTGTGTGATCCGCTCGATCTTTACCACACACTGTTTTCTGCACCCGGAATAAGAGCCCGGGAATTCCCCGAACGGGCCTTCTACTTCCCGCACGCGTGGTTCGATATATCCCTCTAATACAACTTCTGCTCCGGCCGGCACATAAATGTGGTCACACAGATCCGCCTTTACGATCTCAGCCGGGATTCCGTCCTGCAGCGCGCCGACAAATTCATATTCATTCTGATCATATCCGACCGGTGTGGATGCCATGAACGTGACCAGCGGATTGTTGCCGAGTGTGATCGCGATCGGAAGCTTTTCATTTTTGCGCTCTGCTTTCTCAAGCTGTACTGCAATATCGTGAAATGCCAGTGCCTGGATTCCGACGCGGTCTACATCCTTCACCTGAATCCTGTAGGTACCCACGTTTAATTTGTCAAAATTATCCGGTTCTTCCGGGTCGCCTGTCACAATGGAAGCCTTAGACAGAAAACACCCTGCATCCTGTTCGTTGATCCTGTACAATGGCAGGACCTCAAACAGATTGATGTTTTCTGTGATCGTGTTTTCTTTACAGGGCGCTTCTTCGCGGGATACGATTTTGGGCTGCACCGGATATTTGTCCCATCTGCGGTTCAGCTCTTCAAACTGTTCTTTCGTCGAGCTGTTTTTATCCATGCCCAGCATCAGGGCATGATTCTGCCAGGAACCGTGTACATTGGTTGCGATCCTGCCATGATACCCTGCGATGTTTTCAATCATAACAGCCGGTGCGTTTTTCATATTGGCCGCCGCCCGGCCGATCGCTCCGATATCCGGTTCCGGCATGACTTCTTTTGTCACATGAACAAGCTGCCCTTCCTGCTCCAGAATCTCCAGGAATTCCCGCAGGTCTTTCGCTATTTTTCCCATACGATCTCCTTTTACCAGTTATCCTTTTCTTCCGGATAGATCCGCGGCAGCAGATCTGCCAGGTTCTGGAATTCTTCCATATTGTGTTTCAGTAAAAGCTGTGCCTTCTCAAGCGGAGTAACCTCATCTTCGGGAAGGATCCGTACCGGTTTTCCGCCGACAATGTTATATCCCAGCCAGAAGCGGGAACGGAGTTCAATACCACCTTCCACTTCTCTGACAAAATGACACATGGTTTCCGCACTGGCCATCGGATCCAACCGCATGCCTGAATTCGATGTCACGATCGTTCCGCAAGCTTCGGTTCCGATCTTTGACTCGTCAAATCCCATATTTCCCGGTCTCATAAAAACTGCGTATAATTCATCTGGGCCGAATCCAAGATCCTCACAGATCAGATGCGTTGTTCCCCAGTATTTTTCTTTCAGGGAAAGCTTGGGAGAACGCCCCTGTGCGAGATTGCAGCTGACCGCATTGTAGTGTGCATACGGATGCCAGATGCTATAACGGAATTCGCCCAGCCCATGCCATGCGAACCACCAGTCAAACATCTCTGTCGTCACGCCCGGCATATAGGTCAGATTTGCGATATAACCGGTACCGTCCTCCATCACACAGAATCCGGTCTCTACTTCAAAATATCCCGGATCAAAGAGCTTGTTTCTGTCTTCGATCTTTAATGCCTTTGCAGGATCCATCGGCGTTTCCCCAAACGGAATCTTTTCTGCCGGCACCGGTGCAAGCGGCTTGTCGTAATATTTTGCATAGCTTAACTTTTTTTGCTCTTCTGTGATCGGTACTCGTTTATCCATTGGCCGCCTCTCCTTTATTCGTTCGAATTAAGGTAATCACTAATATCATACCAACAATATTGGCTACCATCAATATAACATAAAGACCTGAATATCCATATACGGTCTGCGAAAGGATTCCTGCCATTACAATACCGGACTGACGAACGATCGTGTTCAGCGGTGCGATCGCTTTGTTTGCCTGAATGAAATCATAACGGCCGAAGCATGTTCCTATCATTGACGGAATCAGGTTTCCGATTCCTCCGATGCCAACGCCAACCATAACAATACTAATCCAGACAAATGCGATTCCCTGCGGCTGAAGAAGCAGGAAAATGAGGGCTACGATATACCAGCAGCCGTAGAAAACACATGCCTTTTTGGTTCCGATCGCTGTATCCAGGATGCCCCAGAAATAACTGCCTGCAATACCGACTGCTGCAGCTACGGAAAGCATGAAGATTGCCTGTCCGGCATACTGGCCATCACTGATCACAGATAAGCGCGGAATCAGCTGAGATACGATACCTACGGTTGTTGCCCACATCAGACCAAGGCCAACACCGATTCCCCATGTGTTACGGTTTTTAAACAGTTTTCCCAAAGTCCATTCAGATACATGGTTCTCGAATTCCTTTTTGTTTGCTTCCATCTCTTCTGCGGAAATCGGCTCATTATCCGGATACAGTCCCATGGATTCCGGATTGTCCTTTACCCAGAAAAATGACAGAATACCAAACACGATGATTACGATTCCGAGAATCGTATAAGCACCACCCGGTCCGCCTGTTTTTGCAGTCAATGCAGCAAGGATCGCGATGACCGTCATAGTACAGATCGGCATACCCATTGTTGCCCAGCCTAATGCAACACCTTTTTTACGCGGGAACCATACATTCATGATGTTACTGGGGATCAGGTTCAGCTGAACGTTTGCTACAATGAAGTTTAATGCGAATACCATCAGGATAAAGACACCAAAGCTTTTCGTATTTGCAAATACCAGCACCAGTGCACCCGTGATAATATTGATGATACCTGCTGCATTTCTGGTTCCGATCTTTGCGATAATCTGTGCAAACACAACAGCACCGATTAACGCTACCCAGCCTGCCATTCCTGCAAGCATCGTGATCTGTCCCGGATTCCATCCATACATTCCGCCAAAAGCCTGCGGATAGAAATTCAGACCATCTGTACTGAGCGCTGCCGCAATATAGTAACTGATCGCAGCATAGATGATCATCAGCCATCCCATCTTACCAAAGTTATTGTTCTTAATAAAATCCTTCACAACAATCCTCCTCTCAAAACATTTTCAACGATTCCTTTTTCTTAATTTTATAAATTGAGATTGCTTCCGTAAAACGAAAAAAAGCACTTCTCGCATTCCATGTTGGAATGCAAGAAGTGCCAATACAACGCTTTCTGAACGGTTCTATACAGCTCTGTTTTTCAGGGATTCTAAGAACAGCTCCTTCTTATCTTTTTGGTCGGAAGGATCCCAGGCGCAGATGATACCGTTATAAAAACCTTCCAGGGACTTTCGAACCAGTGGTCTCGTTTCCTCATTTAATTTAAAATAGCGATCCGTGATCATAAAGCCATCTTCGCTTCGGTAAAAATCCTGAATACTCTCAGGTGTCCGGAAACTGACCTTCTTTTCCTGCCATGTATATCCTGCCTCTTCAAACATTTCTCTGATCTGGCGGACATATTCGGGGTAATCGGAATCTGATAAAGTCACGAATGTCATATCCTTGATATCTTCAAACGTGAGACTCCCCTCTCGTTTCGCAAGATCATGATCATTTGGCAGAACGATCTGGACATAATCCTTTGCTGCCCACATCCATGAGAATCCGGCATTTTCCAACCGATACTTCATAAAATCAGGAACAAAGATCACATCCAGCTGCTGACCGGAAAGTTTACGAATCAGACTATCCATGGAATCACTGTTAAATTCCAGACGTATCGTATCATGCTGGTTTTGAAACGCATTGATGATTTCCCAGAAATAGGCATTCAGATTTGTAGAGTTTGTAACACCAATCTGCAGATGCTCCTCTTTCCCGTTCTTTTCCTGATGCAGTAATTCATAAGAATCCGAGAGGCGCATCAGTCCGGGCTGCCAATAGGAATATAACATGCGCCCTTCTTCTGTCACCTGTAGCTCCCGGTACAATCTGTGAAATAGCTTCATGTCTAATTCACGTTCCAGTTTGGCTATAATCTTACTGACAGCTGATTGTGTCAAATGCAATTCCAACGCAGCCCTCGTAAAGCTTTCCTGTTCGACGACCCGCAGGAACACATTAATCTGACCTAACGTTATATTTTGTAAATTAAGATTCAAAGGATTCACCACTATCTCTCTTCTACAAACTGGACCATAAATCCATTAGGATCATTGATGAAGAAGAACCGTACACCGGGATGCGGTGAAATGACTTCTCCGGGTTCTATGCCCATTTCCTTTAATGCTTCTGCTGTTTTGTCCAGGTCCTCACATGAGACACCAAGTGATACACCCTTCCCCGCAAAGCACATCTGATCGTCGCCTTCTGCGATTTCCAGGCAAAAGTCCTGGGTGCCGTCGTTTAAAAATACAACCTGATGCGCACCGCCACGCATATCACGGACAACAGTGAGCCCCACTACATCTTCATAAAATTTCACGGACGCGTTAATGTCTTTTGAAAAAATCGTCATATGCTGCAGTTTCATTTCAAATACCTCCTGCATCTGTGGCAATCAAACCGATTAACTTGTTCTGGTTACCATCTTACCACCTTGTATATCTGTTGGGAAGTGCCCGATTCCTTCAATCTTTTCGGCACGGATTTTTTTCATAAAGCGTACCGCGATCAGGACGGATATTCCTTCCGCAATCAGGAATGTCAGCCACACGATCCATACTTTGTTTAAGTCGCTGCCTACAAATATGGAGAAGACAAATGCTACCGGCAATACGAACAGGAACTGCCTGCAAACAGAGATGATCAGTGATTCCATGCCTGCATCCAATGCCTGGAAGATTCCCTGAAAAGCAACATTTGCGCCTGCAAAAAGAAAGCTTAAGGTAATGAAATGCATTGCCCCGATCGTAAGTGCCTGCGTCTGTCCGGATAACCCAAAGACAGCTGAAAACGGTTTTGCAAACAGTTCAATGACGATCATCCCGACTGCCATGATCAAAAGGGTGTAACGCATGCCATATTTGATCCCCGCGTTGATCCGTTCTTTATCCTGTTTTCCATGGTTAAAGGATACGACCGGCGTGATCGCATCTCTCAGACCAAACGCCGCAAACAGCAGGAACTGCTGGATTTTGTAATACAGTCCATATGCTGTGACAACAGATTCGTCGATTCTGCCAAGGATGACATTCATACCATATGTCATAACGGACATCAGGGCCTGTGCGATGATCGCCGGCAGACCGATCGCATAGATTTCTTTGATCAGTGTCTGATCCGGTTTCATATAGCGGAGTGATTTTTTGATCTCGACATTGAAACGCAGGTGGAAAAACAGTCCTGCCATAGCAGATGCGATCTGTCCGATGATCGTCGCATAAGCCGCGCCCTGTACGCCAAAAGCCGGAACGTCAATCAGACCATAGATCATGATTGGGTCCAGAACAATGTTTACCACTGCGCCAATGATCTGCGCGATCGTAGAATAGACGGATCTTCCTGTCGCCTGTAGCAGTTTTTCAAACATTGCAAAAAAGATAATACCGACAGATACACAGCAACAGATGGAAAGATAACTTGCCCCCATTTCCAGGATCAACGGGTTGGATGTCTGTGTGGCGATATACGCTCTTGCGCCAAACAGGCCAAATGCCAGACAGGCTATGTAGATCACGATGCCAAGAAACAGCGCATTTCCTGCTGTTTTACTGGCCTTCTCCGTATCCCCCTGTCCCAGACTTTTTGACAGCAATGCATTTGCCCCGACACCGGTTCCGATAGACACTGCCACCATCAGCATCTGAATCGGAAATGCCAAAGTCAGCGCATTCAATGCTGCCTCACCGTTTTGCGGCATGTTAGATACAAACGCACTGTCGACGATATTGTAAACTGCCTGCAGCATCATCGATAGGATCATCGGGATGCCCATGCCGATCAATAGTTTATTGACTGGCATCGTACCTAATTTGTTTTCTGAATTCTGTCTCATAGTTATGCCCTTCTTACATAATGTACTCTCACATCAGCCATGCCGACAGGTTCGAGAACAAAGTTCTCTCACTGTCGCGGTATTCGCCGTATGCATCCAGAATGTCAAATGTCCAAATGAACGCAAGCTTTCCTTGTCCACTTGACATTCTGTCTGCGCATGGCTCATTGCTACACGCAAAAAAATGCGCAAGTCCAGATGAATCTGGACTTACGCATTCGCTGCTCGATCGTTGCTTATTCTACATGATTTTTTTCTATAAAGTCAAGCTGTTTTGAAAAAACAACCTCTGCCCGGTTTCTATTTTGACACGGTAAACACCCGGAATGTCCCGGTCTTACCATCGATTCCGGCAATCTGCTGCCCCACCGGTTCATTCAGATCGATATACGCCATCTTCTGGTGTTTTTCAGCAGTTTCCTTTACAGAAGCATAGGAAACCTCACGGATCGACATATACTTATCATTTGCGATGCCGACTCTTGCCAGGTATTTTGCACAGGACACATCACTGGTAAAAACCAAAAGGGCGCCACCATGCGTCAGGATTCCCTCAGTGGAATACTTTCTCTGCATCCGAAGCTGTGTCGGCTTTGCCGTATACAGTATCTTCCCTTCAAAGGCATTCTCCAGAAGATCCCAGTCCTTTTGATTCTTATGACTCTTTCCAAGCTTCGTCTGAAACGCCCGGATTTCCTCATCAGCCATAGGCATTTCATTATTTTGTACTTCATATTTTTCAGACATAATCTTATCCTTACTGCCAATCAGCAATTACCTGTATAAACATACTCCAGATATTCCCGAGCAACCTTTGCCAGATGATAAATATGTGGGACATCTGTTGCATCCCGGTCCGTCATATGAAACCTTGGGAAGAATCGCGAAATATGAAGCGGGATATCCGCTCCGACAACTTTCCCGTCAACGCCCTGCAGTGACCGGATCCATTCACACATCTTGCGCATCTCGTCTTCTGAATCATTTTCTCCCGGGATGATCAATGTTGTCAACTCGACATGACAGCTCTGCACTGCCCGCCTGATAAATGCCAGGACCATCTCCAGATCCCCGCCAAGGACTTCCCTGTAATACCGATCGGTAAATCCCTTCAGATCAATGTTCATGGCATCGATATACGGAAGCAGTTCTTCGAGCACCGACAGCTCCACTGTACCGTTTGTCACCAGTGCATTTTTCATGCCTGCTTCATGAACCAGCTTTGCTGCATCCCGCACATATTCATATCCGATCAGAGGCTCGTTGTAGGTGAACGCCACACCGATGTTCCCCTTATTTTGATAATAAACGGCGGTCGCAGTCAGTTCTTCCGGCGAAATATATTCTGCCGTCTCCGAAAAACGCTCTGCCTGATCTGACCAGGAGATCTCATGGTTCTGACAAAACGGGCAACGCAAATTACAGCCATAGCTTCCCACAGATAAGATCTTGCTTCCGGGATAAAACCGGTTCAACGGTTTCTTTTCGATCGGATCAAGCGCCAACGACGTCACTCTTCCGTAGTTTCTCGCCTGTACCGCTCCGTCTTTACAGATGCGTCCCCTGCAAAACCCGATCTGGCCTTCTTCCAGTCTGCAATGTCTGAAACAAACGCTACATTCTGCCATGGTTTTCTCCTGTTACCGGATGAAATGTGTCGGCTGCCATGCTTCCTTTTCCGGCAGGCCGTAAGCTTCTTTTCCAAGTGCAATGCTCTTAATCAGGAAAGACATGTTTCTGGCCACACCGCGCACTGTCTGCAGTCCTTCCAGATCCTGCTCGGCTTCTCCTTTTTCCCTGCCGTGTACACAGTTCCAGTACTGCCCCGATGCAATAGGCATATTTGATATGGTGAAATACTTGTTCAGCTCATCAAAAGTGGCGGAGCATCCGCCTCGTCTGGCGACGGCGATTGCTGCACCGACCTTCATGGTCTTATCAAAGGATGTACTGTAAAACAGTCTGTCCAGGCATGCGATCAGTGTTGCATTTGCAGAAGCATAGTATACCGGTGTTGCGACTACCAGGCCGTCTGCCTCTTCCAATACCGGCGCAAGCTCATTGACTACATCATCAAATACACATTTTCCTGTCTGGCTGCAGCTTCCGCAGGCGATGCATCCGCGGATATCCTTCTGTCCGATCTGATGTACGACCGGTTCGATTCCTTCCTGCTCGAAAACCTTCACCATTTCGTTAACCGCTATCGTGGTATTCCCATTTACCCTCGGGCTGCCATTGATGATCAATACTTTCATTTCATGTCCTCAACTCTTTTTCGTCTTTATTCTATCCTCTGTTTATGTATGGCGGATCACTTCAAACCGCTGCAGCTTCACCTTTGTCCCCGGTGCGATCCCTGCCTTCTGCATTGCGATCGCGATCTGATCCTCGACCGTGTCCACACCTTCGAGATCGGGCAGGAGCAACCCTCTCTTATAACCCTTGCTGACGATCACGCCATAGCGCTTCACATCGAGCTGATCCGGTGAATCGATATCCTCCGGTTCTCCCAGCACATCAACGTTGATCTCCAGCCATTTCAATTCGTCTTCCGTAATCGGATCAAATCTTGGATCTTTCGTAGATGCACTGACTGCATTCTGAATGATCTCTTCTGCCACACTATCGGTTGTCGGCAGAATGGTTCCGATGCAGCCACGCAGTTTCCCCTGCTTATGAATGGAGACAAATGCGCCTGCCTGATTTTTGGTCATTTCTGCCGGAAGATCATTCGGTATGTCGATGGTTTTACCGGTCCTGATATAGCTTTCTAAAGATGCTCTGGCAAGTCTCACATAGGCATCCGACTGCGCTCTCTGCTCGGTCAGTTCCTTTTCCTGTGCATCCAGATACTGTGTAAGAAAATGTCTGCTGTCATCTTTCCCCTGCGGATAGAATGTGCAGATCCCGTAACCAACGCCTGTCACATCCTCATGCGAAAGCTGCGTCGCCCTGACAGACTTCCCGTCAAAAGTACCTGCCATGATCGTAAAGGACCGGTGTCCGCATTCCGCTGCCTTATCGCAGAAACTCTCCGAAAAATCAAACAGCTCATCAAAAGCTGCTCTGCTGCAGACATCCATAATCCGTGCATCATACTGCGGCCCTTCCTCGGCAAATCCATAAGGCCCATAGTCCTGCAACTTATGTGACAGATCCCCGCTTGCGATGAAGACCGCCTTTCGCCCGATCTCATCTGTTGCCTGTCGGATCAGCTCTCCCAGTTTGTAATGATCTGTCAGGGGCAGACCGGAGAGCCCGATCCGCACGATCTTAAAATCTGTATATTTCTGACGGATAAACCAGAGCGGAACCATCGTTCCGTGATCCAGTGCAGGTTCTCTCTCTCCAAGCGTTCCTGCCGAAAGATCTGCTGCATCTGCAAGACACTCGATCTGCGCCACCAGTTCCTCATCATAGGTCTCATGAAAGCGAACAGTGCCGGCACGAAACGCCGCAAAGGAACCATCCGCCGTGCTTCCCGGCGAAATATGAAAATAGTCCATATACATCGTCGTATGCGGACTGGTGATGATGATTGTCTCCGGTTTTAACGCCGCGATTTCATCCGCCACCTGTTCATAGGCGCGCGTGGTCTTTTCAATCTGTGCTTCGCTCCCCCTGCCGATTTCAGGAACGATCATCGGCGGATGCGGAACCATAAATGCTGCAAGGATCGACATCTTATCCCTCCCGTCTTCGCACAACATTTTAATCTCTGTCATTTCAGTCTGCGCTGTTTTCCAACCGTAGGCAGCAGGATCAGGGCTACGATAAAGCCTCCGATCAAACCGCCGATATGAGCCGTCATATTAATCGACTGCATCTCAAATCCGGGTACCAGTGATATCACGATCGCAATCAGTACGCGCGGAACTGACAACCCTGTAAATTTCTTTGACAATGCCATGACCAGATATGCCCCGAACAGCGCGAAGATCGCGCCGGAAGCACCTGCAGACAGTGCCGTTCGATTAAGCCAGACATCCATGTACATGCTCAATATATTTCCGACGATGCCTCCGATCAGATAGATCAGAAGGAAACGGATCTTTCCGAACAGCTTCTCCACAGCCGGTCCCAAAACGCCAAGCGAAACCATATTCGCCAGCAGATGGAATGCGCCGAAATGTAAGAACATCGCTGTAAACAGACGATAGTACTCTCCCGAAAAAACAAGCGGTGCATACGCTACACCAAACTGTAATGCAACCTCTGTATTCTCGCTTCCTCCCGCAATGGTCTCCACTGCAAATACTGCGATATTAATCACGATCAGTGCGATCGTTAATACTGCTTTCTTTTCTCTCATTTTAACTCCTGTATACGATTAGAATCTTATTGCACTTATCATATCGTATTTTCTGCCAGAAATCAAGCACTGCCGTTTCCATAAGCGGAAGTTGTTCGTCGTTTATTTCCATTTATGGCATTGACACGGCATTATCATGGCATTATAATGGATGTGTAAAATAGATTTCCGTAAAGCAATATCGGAGGATATATCATGAGAATTGAAAGACTTAAACAGCGTACAAAGGAACTGGGACTCTCATACAAAAAGCTGTCTGAGCTCTCCAACATTCCCTTATCTACGATTCAGAAAATCATGAGTGGCGCAACCGCTTCTCCGAGGTATGAAACGATCCGGGCGCTCGAAGAAGCCCTTCAGTCCCTGACGCCTATGCCAGACCCGGAGTACGGCTCACGTGATATGATTGTTTCTGAACCACCCGCTGCATATGGAGAGAAAAAGGAATCCTCCACGGATAAGAAACCGGGAGAATATACCTTAGAGGATTATCTTGCTTTACCAGAAGAGCGTCGTGTCGAGCTGATTGACGGCGTCTTTTATGATATGGCTGCCCCGACCGGCTACCATCAGTTTTTAGTCGGTGAGATCCATCATACCCTGCTCTCTCAGGCAAAGAGCCTTAACACAGACTGCAGACCGTTCATTTCCCCGCTCGATGTCCAGCTTGACTGTGATGACAGGACGGTTGTCCAGCCGGATGTGTTTGGCACCTGTGATTCATCCCGTTTTAAGGACGGCAGATACTATGGGGCGCCGGATCTGATCATAGAGGTTCTCTCTCCTTCTACCAGAAAAAAGGATATCGTGGTCAAAGGTGCGAAATATGCCAATGCAGGCGTAAAGGAATATTGGATCATCGATCTGAAAGAAAAGCGGATCATGGTCAGTGTGTTTGATGAAGATATCATTCATCGCATTTACGGAATCTCAGATACGATTCCTGTACATATCAGTGATGGGCGGTTCCAGGTAGACTTTGGCGAGATTTACCATGACCTGACCAGTTATTTTCCGGAGTTGAAGGACTGATGGTTTTTCGAAACGGAATCACCTACCAATCATTCTCACAACAAAAAAAGCCTGTGATTTCTGATTAAAACCACAGGCTTTCTATTACAGATCTTCTTTATACCAGTCTTCCACGAACCGGATCGCGTCCGGATTCTGTTCTACTGCTGCCCTGCAAACAGGAAGTGTCTGTTCCTGTACATAGGCCAATAAGTCTCCGCGCTGCTTCACAGCTTCGAGACTAACCTTTTCCGTTTGCTCCGGCAGATATTCAAACACGCCCCAGTCCGCACGGACTGCCAGCAGACATGCCTCCTCTGACGGACATTTCATATCCAGGATTGAAAACGGATCATTTGCGATCTTTTCAATCTGCTCCAGGCGTTCGCTCTTATTCTTAACATACGCGATTGCTTTTGGATTCTGTACGACTGCAAGCTCACAGATTTCTTCTGTCTGATCCTGAATATATTTCAGCACATTTCCGTCTCTTTTCACTGCTTCCCTACAGAGATTAACAGACGGATGGGGCACGAACTTAATCGCTTCTGCCCGCTGGCAGATCGCCTCCATGCAGATCGCCTCTGTTGGATCCGGAATGTGCTGCAGGGCCATTCCGGTCTGCCGGATCGCAACCTGGCAAAGATGCGGTGTCTTATCTTTTACCGATGCCAGTGTGAGTCCCATTTTCCCGACCGCAATCTCACAGATCTCTTCCGTCTGCTCCTTCACATATTGCAGAGCCCAGGGGCTGCGCGCCACGGCCGCTTTGCAGATCTCTTCCGTCTGCTCTGGCACATGCTGCAATTCCATGCCGTTCTTGCTGACCTTATCGAGCCAGTATACCAACTCATCTTTTCCCATTGTTTTACCTCTCTACAGCCTTGCCACGATCTCTTTTTCAATCATCTTCGCGATGCGTCTGGGAAACTGATCGTGATCCGTGATGTCTACAAATGCCTCTCCGTAGATGCTGTGAATCTGTGGCTTATCATCCCCGATCGCAAACGCGATAGTCTTAACTTCTTCTGTACGAAGCCGACGCACGATCTGACGGATGTCCTGTCTGGCCGGTTCTCCAGTATAGCCGCTTGCATTCGGCTGACCATCGGATATGATCAGAAAAAGCTTATCCTTTTCATCCCGTTCCAGCAAAAACCGGCTGACCACATCGATTGCCAGACCGTCTCTGTTATCTCCCGCCGGCTGCATCCGATTGACCGAATACTTTGCGGAACGATGGTCTTCAAACAGTTTATAAAAACAGATCTGCGGAACATCCTGACAATTATGCCCTGCGATCATAAACGGAATCTCCAGACGCTCCAGCACTTCATTCAGCAAGACGGTTGCTTCCTTTGCACTCTCCAACCGCTTGCCCCGCATCGATCCGCTGTTGTCAACCAGGATTGCGATTGCCATATCCAGCTGCTTTTCCGGATTCTTCTTTTTCATAAAATAGCGTTGGTCAAGTTTGTACAGATTCCTGGTATCGATCTGGCGCCCCATGATCCTGCGTCTTTGCTTTGCGATTGCTTCATCCTGCATGATCTTTCTGATCTCGCGCTCTGTTTTCCGGATGAACGGCATATATTCCCTTGCAACCTCTTCATAGGCGATGCGGTCCTCTTCCATGGGCTTCGCCTTAACGAGATTCGGCAGGATTCCCTTATGCGAGGTAAAGGCATTGCCGTTATTGATCATGATCAGAGACCCATTTACCGCTTCCTGTGCCACCTGTTCTTCGGCAAGATCTTCGATCATGGATTCCTTGATCTTGCGGATTCCCGGCTCGATGATATCGATCGGATCGGAACCTCCCGAGATATCAGCTTCCGCTTCTGTCTGCATGCCGCCGGCACCGGTGTGTCCTGACGGCGATCCTTCCGGAATATAGGCCGGCTGCTCGGAAATGCTAAAACCCCCGGCTTCATCCATTCCCTGTTTGATCTCAGCCATCATCTCTTCCTGCACAGCATCTTCTAATGTCTCATCACTGGCCGAACCCGATTTGCTGCCGTCCTCGTCGTAATCATCGGTATCATGCGCCTGAGAGCCGCTTCCCTCCTGCGCCTGTGCATCTTCATCTTCCCGTTTTTCAAGCTCCTGGCCGTCATCATCACCATCGCCCTCAAACACAGCATTCTCCTCATCGTATTCGTAGGAAAATTCCGTGTCGGATTCCTGTGAGACCAGTCCGGATTCGGATCCGTGTTCCGGCGGTTCAAGGTGCATCAGAGGCCACATTTTTAATACGATCTTATTGATCGCCATATATTTTTCTTCAACGGAATCCGCTGCCACTGCCGCATCCAGATCCGGCTTGATCCGCTTCATAAACTGCAGTCGGGAACGGCTGGCCTTGGTCTCTTCATCCAGAACAAAAATGTTCCCGTAACGGATGTACTGATATACCATCGCCAGAACGGTTGCAAACGGACCGCAGGATTCATCCGCTTCCATCTCATCGATGGAACGGACCGTCGCATACTGCGCTTCTCTGAGCGTTTGAATTCCCTTCTTTAACAGCACGCCGCCAACTTGAGAGATCCGTTCTTCGTCATGATAATCACTGATCACACTTGCCAGGTCATGATAGATTTTTCCAAACAATGGACGGAATAGCTCAAACCGTACCGCACGGATAAAAAACTTCGAAACCAGATTCTCTTCAAGGAAACGTTCTTCAAATGGCAGCCTTCCCGAAAGGACCTCCTGAATGCAGGCGTTTTCCTCTTTCAGCTTCATGAACATCAAATGACCGGTCTCGTGAAACAACAGTCCCAGCATGCAAAACATCCGGTTTTCCAACGTCTCATAGGATGTGATCAGCGGGTGCGCCGCATTGATGAGGATCTCTTTCCCATTCAGTCTTGAAAGCCGGACACGGTCCCCGCCATCATCCAGAATCTCTTCGGTAGCATCTGCATGGACCTCGACCGGCCTTCGGAGCGCAGACGGGATTCTTTCATCATCCGCATTTCCATTACATCCACCACAGGAACCGCAGCCACTTCCCTGCTGCTGCCTCTGTGTGCCGATCGCCATCCACTCGTTTTCCTTTTTTTCTTCAATCCGCGCCACACCCGCGCCCTGTAGGCTCGCTGCAGGTCTTGCGATCGGATTGGAAACGATCTTTACGATCATCGGGATATCCAGATCACTGGTCAGCGATGTCAGAAATCCCTGCAGATATTGTCTGAAATATGAGGATTGGGCAATTGCAGAAAAAGGGATCTCCTCCTGCATGAGCTCTTCCTGTTTTTCTTTGACTTTTTCTGAAAAAATACTGCTCATAAACAGTTACCTACAGATACAGATCCAGTACAGAAGAGATGATCTCCTCCTGTTCTTCGATATCATTGGTCGCCTTCGATATGACACATTCAATGCAGTTCTCGCGGAAATTGCTGTATCCGTCGAGCTTAACAGCCAGCACCCACATTTCCAGTTCGGACAGGGAAATGCTGCCATCCGTCATGCCTCTTGCGTAACAGAAGTCGCGAACCTTACGCCATACCTGGTAACATTTTTCCAGTACACCCTGATTATGAACACCGGTATTGAGCTCGAGACGTGCCATGGTTTTCTCCTTTGGCAGGTCATAACTGTCAATGATAAAAGACATACGGCGGATAACGGATGCATCGATCGGCCGGCAGGAGTTATAGCCTACGTTATCGGTATATACGACCAGGGCACGCTTATGGCGTCTGGTATAGGAGCCGTCAACGAGCGGGATCATCGCACCCGCACGGTCGTATTCATTTAAACCAACCAGCACACCGCTGTCTTTGATACGGGAAATCTCCTGCACCTCAACGATGTAGCCTTTTTCGAGCGCTTTAACATAGTTCGATTCCACATGCATAAAGCGCGGCACATCCGCTTTACCTTCTGTCTTTGTATTCGGCACAAAATCACTTAAGAAATCCTGCGTTTCCATATTGCTGTTGCAGGTCACCCGCAGCAGCGGCATATTTAAAATACATGCCATGATTTCGACGCCCGTGGATTTTCCATACGCGGTAATGCCGCGCCACATAAAATTGACCATCGGACGGCGCTCGCCTCTGGATGCCACATAACGGCGCGCCATCTTCAATGTCTCATCCGGCACCAGGAAGTCATCTTCAAATACCGGGATGAACTGTGCCTCCTCATCTGTCCACTGATTCTCTGCCGCAAATGCCGTAAACTCCTCTTTTGCCTCTGCAACCGTCATTCCTGTAGCAGTCTGTTTCTCACTCGGGTCTTCTGCCAGGACCGATGGGCATCCGCAGAGCACACGGTTTGAACGCAGTCCGCCCGTTTGGATCGCCTGCGGATCCAGGAATGCGATGGCGTTGTTTTTCATATCCGTTTCCAGACGTTTTTCCGTAAAAATACGGGAAACCACATCAGAGAGTTTATACAGATCGCCGACCGCAAACTCTCTTAAATTCTGACTGTCCTCTTCCATGTGATCGAGGATCTGTCCAACCTCTTCAAACTGCTCCCGAAGCATCGGGAAGAATCCCAAAAGGACCGGCATCGTATCGATCGGTTCTTCTGCATCAAACGGGGGCAATGCCACAAATGATCCATCATCTTTTCGCAAAGCTGCGCGGACTCTGCCGTTCGTATGAATGTTTGCGATCAGGATCCCCTGATCACAGACGGCTTCCGTCGCATAACTCGTTTCACTCACTTTCACCAACGCTGCTCTTGCCTTTACCCCGGAAAAATATTCCAGTGCCGCACGGATGATGATCCCGTTTGCCTCCGCCAGGCGCTGTCCTTCATTAAACACTGACATGTATTCTTTATTGATCGTCCTCGGCTCCATATTGCAATATGGCTCCGGAAGTAAAGAAAGATCCGCATATTTTGAATATAAAAATCCTGATCGCATGTTTGATTCCCCCGTTATGGTTGTTATACTTGTCTTACTTGTATCAGTTGCGTCTAACCGCGCAAGAAAAAGGAAGCCGTGGCCCGCTTTGATAGTTTCTTCTAACCAAAGTTATCCACGGCTTCCTTATTATATAATTCTTATTTCACTTCGTCAACCGATTTTCCGGCGTACTGCGGTATATACTACAGTGTTCGCGTTTCCGGCGTCCTACAGTGTGTAGCAAACCTTGCCCGGATTTAAGAGCATCTTCGGATCACATGCTTTTTTGATCGCAACCATCAGATCCATCTGCTCTTTGCCAAGATACTCTTCCAGACGGTCGATCCGGCAGTTACCAATACCGTGCTCACCACTGACTGCTCCTTCGAGCTCTCTGCCTTTTGCATAGATCTTATCGAAGCAGGTCTTGCAGACTGCTTCAAACTCTTCCTGACTCATATCGTTTACACACAAGCTGACATGTACATTTCCGTCTCCTGCATGTCCTGTCAGGCGGATCGCAACACCGGTCTCATCCTGCAGAGAATTACAGTAATTGATCAGTTCTGCCAGACGGCTGATCGGCACAACAACATCACACTCATCTGTCAGTTCGAACTGCTCAAGAATTGCTTCCAGTGCGGAACCACGTACCAGCCAAGCATTTGCCAGTGCGGTCGGTGTATCATATACCATAACGTCCAGTGCACCGTTTTCAATAAACAGCTCTGCTGCTGTCTCTAAAAGCGCATCGACTTCGTCGTCACTGAACACTTCAAAATTAACCAGCAGATATGCGCCGACTTCCTCACCATCGATTTTGTCCGGATATACTTTTTTATCCAGGAACTTCTCAGTTGAAGCGACATTATCACGATCCATGAATTCCAGCGCCTGCGGATTTAAGTTTGCCAGTTTTACCTTGCTGACACATGCAATACAGGTCTCAACATCTGTAAACGGTGCCAGGAAGCTGATTGTCCCGGTCGGATTCGGTGCGATTCGCATGGAAAGCTCTGTGATGATACCAAGTGTTCCCTCAGAGCCGCACATCAGGTTCATCAGGCTGTAGCCGGAGCAGTTCTTGCTTACCTCAGCACCAAACCGCATGATGTCACCATTCGGCATAACAACTGTCATCGCCAGCACCCAGTCTCTGGTGCAGCCGTATTTACATGCACGCATACCACCTGCATTTGTTGCAACGTTTCCGCCAAGAGTCGCAAACTTTTCGCCCGGATCCGGCGGATACAGCATGCCCTGATCCTGGCAAGCCTTCTGTACATCATCGATCAGCGCACCTGCCTGTGCACGGATCACAAGATTATCGAGATCAACCTCATGGATCTGGTTCATCTTCTGCAGGTCGATCACAACACCGCCTGAAGTCGGTACGCATCCACCGGAAAGACCGGTTCCTGCGCCACGCGGTACGATCGGCACTTCATATTCATAGCAAAGCTTGCAAACTGCGGACACTTCCTCTGTGGTCTTTACAGATACAACTGCATCCGGCATAAAATGACCGTGTACGTCATATTCATCATGCGTAAAATCATCGCTGATGTCTTCCCCAAGATATACTCTTCCCGGGACGGCAGCTTTTAATTTTTCAAGCATCTCCTCTGTAGGTTTGTTGAATCCCATATTCTCGTCCTTTCTCTGCCGGTTTCGGCAGATTCCTCCTGATACTCCTATAAATGACAAAAACTACTGTACTTATCATATATCATGCACGATTAATATGCAACTGATCATCAGCATTAAAGGTCTATTCTCTATACAAAAACTATATTTACAATACAGTTTCACATGTTACAATGGCTTACAGTAAAGTTATTCACTACTATACAAGGATTTCGGAATATGATTAATAACATCTGGCTCCCCCAGAAAAATTTAGAAGACTTTTGCAAAATCTATGCCGGTCTGACAGGCAGTACGATGGAGGATCATATGTCCTTTACGACATGGAAGACGCCCGGCTTCTTTTATCGTCGCAATTTCATCAAACAGGATCCATCAGAGAACATCTCTGACAGATGATTATCCCGGCGTTGCCGAAGTCGCTGTCGCCCCGAAATACCGCAGGAGAAAAATCGCTACCAAACTGATCAAACGCATCCTGCAGATGGTCCATGAATATGAAAAACCCGGTGCCACACTACAGGCATCGCCTTATGGACGTCCTGTCTATGCGTCACTGGGTTTTAAGCAGGTAAGTGAGGTTCACAGCATCATATTGCGGCAGTGATCTTTATACCCGTCATGATAAAAAATACGGCAGTAACTTTCGTTACGGCCGTATTTTTATTTCGAGTGTTTACTTTTTCAGGAATTCTATCACTTCGTCGAGCATGCGCTCGCCTTCTTCTCTGCCGATCTCATAGACGAATCGCAGCTTATCGGGATCATGTTCTGTCTTTCCGACTTCGAGCTTGCACGGCGGATAGATCACAAGCGTATTACCAAGCTCTGCCTGTTCCTCTACATACGCAATCTGTCTGTTATATGCTTCCGCTCTGGTCTGCAGTCTCTTCGCTACCATCGGATACTTTCTGAGCGCAATCGGGATCAATGGAGAGGCCTTGCTCTTTTTCTTTACATATCCCTTCGGCTGTGTAAGAATGACAACATTTTTATCATATCCCTTATACTGGAAGTATTTCAACGGGATCGAATCCGAGATACCGCCGTCTAACAGGCGGCGTCCACCGATCTCAACCGGTTCCGAAAAGATCGGCATGGAAGCAGATGCGCGGATCCATTCCAGATCTTCGTATTTTCCGTCTTTGCATTTGTGATAAACCGCCTTACCGGTATCCACATCCGTGCAGACACAGTAGAAATCCATCGGATTGCTCTCGAATGTCTCTACATCAAAATAATCCAATTCTGTCGGCAGTCTGTGATAACAGAATTCCGCGCCGTAATAATCTCCGGTCAAAAGCAAAGACCGCATACTGCCAAATCGCGGATCCTTCGCAAACCGCTCATTATACCGGATCACACGTCCGATCTGCCATGACTTGTAATTGCAGCCAAAGCTTGCACCCGCGGACACACCGATCGCTCCGTCATAATGAATATCATGCTCCATCATGACATCGATCACACCACCTGTAAACATGCCGCGCATTGCGCCGCCTTCCATAATCAATCCTGTTTTCACTGCTGCTCCTTCAATCTCTTTCACTCTTGTTGTTCATCAGGCCCCTTGTAGGTCCGTTTCCAAATCTCTCGTTACCTACGCATCCCCGTTCTGATGTCCGTGAATCCGCTCTTCGAGGTCGATCCGCTCCAGAATCGCATCAATCGCGCCATCGATACCCAGTTCTACCAGATTCAAATACAGATCATAGCTTGCCGGGTGACCCCACTGGCGCTTTCTCGTATTTCTGTTGTAATATGTCGCACGCTGCTTATCTGTTTTTCTGATCAGACGCCTTGCCTTCGGATCCGTCAGGCCGTAGCGCTTCATCGCGATCTTAACCCGCTCATTAAAATCTGCATAGAAAAAGACTCTGAGCAGATGCGGTTCATCACGCAGAATATAATCTGCGCACCGTCCTACGATCACACAATTTCTCTTTTTTGCATAATTCATGATGACTTCCGTCTGTGCATTGACCACTCTCGCAGCATCTGTCAAAAGCACGGTCGGATCATCCTCATCCATATACCAGTGCGGCGGAATGTCCAGATATCCCTCTGGTTTTTCGTCATTCTTTTCCACCATCTCACGGCTGACTTCCATTACTTCTGCAGTCTCATCAACCAGCACCTTGTCAAGGTAGCGGTAGTTCAGCCGATTCGCAAGTTCCTTTGCCGCGTCTGCGCCGCCGGTACAGAATTCACGTCCTACTGTGATAATCCAATCATATTTCATGGCCTTCTCCTCCGCTTTTATATATGCATTTATAGTTACTTATATTTTACACTTTTTTACGGCGAAAAGGAAGAAAGATTGCTATCTGGTTCCAATTTGATGTATAGTATTCAGATAGCTTAAAACAGAAAGGAAGCGATTCAGTTGGCAAAACGCCAGAAATCCCGGCAGATTGACATGCTGCACGGACCATTACTCAAGAAAATACTACTGTTTGCCCTACCGCTTGCTGCGACTAGTCTCTTACAACAGCTGTTTAATACTGCCGACCAGGCGATCGTAGGTCGGTTTGCCGGAAGCGCGGCGCTTGCCGCAGTCGGCAGCAACTCTTCTTTGATCACGTTAATGATCAATCTTTTTGTCGGAATCTCCATCGGGTCGAATGTTGTCATTGCCCGTATGATCGGAGAAGGAAGACGAAAAGGCATTCCGGGTGCCGTACATACCGCGATGACACTGGCCCTGATCTGTGGCGCCGCCCTGCTTGTGATCGGGAATGTGTTTGCAAAACCAATCCTCATCCTGATGGGCGCTCCGGAAGACGTGATCGATCTGGCAAGCCTGTATCTGCGCATCTACTTTTTGGGCATGCCGTTTTTCATGATCTATAACTTTGGCGCATCCATACTGCGAAGCGTCGGTGATACCAGACGACCGCTATACTGCCTGATGTTTTCCGGTGTGGTCAATGTGGGGCTGAACCTGTTATTTGTCATTGTTTTCCAAATGAGCGTTGCAGGTGTTGCACTCGCCACTCTGATCTCAAACGGGATCAGTGCATCGATGGTACTCTACTTCCTGACACACGAAGAAAGTGAGATCCGGCTTTCCTTAAAAAACCTGCGGATCGACAGACCGTGTATGAAACAGATTTTAAGAATCGGTGTACCGACCGGTCTGCAAGGCGTGGTATTCTCCATTTCCAATATCGTGATCCAAAGCGGAATCAACAGCTTCGGCTCTGCTGTCATGGCCGGATTTTCTGCCGCGGTAAGCTTTGATATCTTCAGCTTCTTTTTGATCAACGCATTCTGTCAGGCTTCTGTGACCTTTACCAGTCAGAACTTCGGTGCCGGCAATATTGAGCGATGCAAGAAGATTTTCAGGATCTGTCTTAGCATGGGCATCCTAAGTTCGGCAGCCCTGGTTGCCGTGATCATGCTCGGAAGAAACTTTTTCGTCGGACTGTATTCGACGGATGAACTGGTGATCTCTTACGCAATCTACCGCATGGTCAGAGCGTTTTCGGTCCATTACATCAGCGGCACCTTTGAGATCACCGGATCGACGATGCGCGGAATGGGTTACTCTATCCTGCCGACCGTGATCACTCTACTCGGCTCTTGCGTATTCCGTCTGGTTTGGATGTTTACGGTCTTCCGTGTCCACCATACTTACGCAATGCTCGTCTATATCTATCCGATCTCCTGGGCCGTTACAGGCGCAGCGATGCTGATCATATATTTCCTGCTCAGGAAACGGGTATTTGCAAAAATGCAGTTGTCAGAAAGCGCCGCATAAGATAAATTACTGGTTAGAGGATCCTTTTATCAGGGGCAACAAGGAGTGATAAAATGCAATACAGAACAAATAAAAACGGCGTCGAATGGTCTGTTTTGGGATACGGCTGCATGCGGTTTACCAAAAACGGAACTTCCATCGACTTAGACAAGGCTGAAAAAGAACTCATGGAGGCCTTTCGAGGCGGCGTCAATTATTATGATACCGCATACGTATATCAGGGCAGCGAAGAGGCACTGGGAAAAATTGTCGAAAAAAACGGCATCCGCGAACAGATCCAGATTGCCACAAAGCTCCCGCACTATCTGTTAAAAGACAGAAAAAAAGCGGAGGACATGTTCCAGACACAGCTGACTCGCCTTCGCACAGACTATATCGATAACTATCTGCTCCACATGCTGACCGATGTCGACACCTGGAAGCGACTGGAGCAAAATGGCGTAAAAGACTTCCTTGAGGAAATGAAAGCGGCCGGCAAGATCCGCAACATCGGTTTTTCCTTCCACGGAAACACCGACGCATTCCTTAAGATTCTGGATGCCTATGACTGGGACTTCTGCCAGATCCAATACAACTACATCGATGAAATCTCACAGGCCGGCCGGGTCGGATTAGAGGAAGCATATCGCAGAGGCATCCCTGTGGTCATCATGGAGCCATTGCGCGGCGGAAAGCTTGCGGATGTTCCACAAGAAGCAAAGCAGCTGATCTCGGAATTCGACAAGGCACATAACCTGTCAGGCACATATACCGCGGCCAAAATGGGGCTTCGCTGGCTCTATGACCAGCCCGGTGTAACCGTCGTTTTGTCCGGTATGAATTCCCTGGAAATGGTTCAGGAAAATATAAAGACAGCAAGCGAGGCACCTGCAGGCACCTTTACCGATGAAGAACGCGCACTTCTTGATCAGGTCAAAACGATCATCCAGAAAAACACGCGCGTCGGCTGCACCGGATGCAGATATTGCATGCCATGTCCTGCCGGCATTGATATCCCTGCAACATTTTTCAGCTGGAATACAGCAGCCAGCGAAGGAAAACGAACTGCACGGGCCGAATATTTACGAACAAGCGCAATGGCGACCAACACGGTCCCGCCAAGCAAATGTTTAAACTGTGGCAAATGTGAAAAGATCTGTCCACAGCACCTGCCGATCCGCAAACTCTTAAAAGAAGCCGATCAGGAGCTTCGCCCGTTTTATCTACGGGCAGTAGAGCCACTGATCAAGAAGCTGATGCGACGGTAATCGCAATCCGTTTTAATATTTTCTATTATCGAAACAAAAAAGGGAGAACGCAACAAAACAAAAAATGTTGCGTTTCTCCCTTTTCTTGTTTCTTAAATATCCGTCAATCTTGTCGGATTGCTTATGCTTATGCCTGCAGTTACTGCTTCGGACGTCTGATCGCAACGGATACGATTGCGCCGAGTACTACTGCACCGATCATCATAAAGATACAGCTCATGTAAGAACCGCTGTTGTCATAAAGCTTACCTGCGATGGTAGATGCAAAGGATGCGATCAGCAGGTTTGTGTTGATCAGTGAGAAGTTCATCGCGTAATTCTTTCGGCCGAAGAAGTCGCTGATGATAGCAGAGTTGGTCGGTGTAACACCACCGTATGCGAAACCGCCTACAACGAAGCCAAGGATGATCAGCGGGAATGCGCCACTCTTAAGTGCCATGATCAGGATCGCGCCTGCGATAACAAATACGATCATATCCAGTGTGATGGTCAGACGGAATCCGAACTTATCAAACAGTCCACCGAAGATTACACGTCCGATACCGTTTAAGATCGAGATCAGACCTACAACAGTAGCAACGGTTCCCGGTGAGATCGTGGTACCAACCTGTGTTGCGATACCGCTTGCCTGAGATACCAGTACAAGACCTGCAGCAGAAACAAGGATTGCCCAGATATAGTACATCCAGAAAGTAGGACGTCTTACCATCTGTCCGAGATTCAGCTCGGTAGCCGGTTCTCTGACAACCTTCTGCTTTTTCGGAGCCGGCGGTGCAAAATCAGCACCCGGCCTGGTAAAGAACAGGCTGCAGATAATGAATACCACGCAGATCACAATACCAAGGATACGGAATGCGCCTCTCCAAGCGTCATCTCCTGGAGGTGCAACAGCGGCAAATACTTTACCGATGATAAATGCACTCAGGCCGAATCCCATCAGCAGGATACCGGAGATCAGACCCTGTTTGTCCGGGAACCATGCGGAAATGGTACCCATGACTGTAGTATATGCAAGACCTGCACCAAGACCAGCGATCACACCAAATCCAAGATACAGCAGAACCGGTGTTGCGCCGGTAGCGCCTGTGATCAAAAATCCGATCAGGAACAGTACACCTGCACAAATAATAAATACTTTCGGACTAAGTTTCTTTGACAGCATACCACCGATCATTGCGCCAATGCAGAAGAATGCCATAACCAATGTAAAGGTCAGTGACAACTGGCTCTGGCTCCAGTCCGGATAGGTTGCACCGATGCTCTTTGCCATAACAGACCATGCATAAACCAGCCCGGCAAGAAGCATAACGATTACACCAATGATCGCGTACACCCAGCGATTTAAGCTTTTCATAGAAAATCCCCCTTAAACTGACATTTTGCATCATATAAAATAAATGCTAACCTATTATAGATGCTTTTTCCAATTGTTTCAACATTATAGCATAAAAAAAGAAGGGATTAATTGTTCAATCGCACAAAGTTGATTGCAAATCCCTTCTTTTTTATGTATGAAGTAACAAGCTTGATTTCTCAGAATGCAGCTATTACGGGGTTCCCTTCCAGAATCCGTGTAAATTGCAGTACTCGTACGCTGCTACAACCTCATCGCCCTCGCAGATCATGAATTCTGCCTTTGGAGCTTCACCCGGATTTAAAACCTTACGCTGTCTGCCCTGTTTGGTCTCGAGCACGATGAAAGTAATGTAGTGCTCTTCCATCATCGGATGATCAACAGATCCTACCGTAACCGTAACCTTCTGTCCCTCAATCGCGATCACCGGAACATGTTTTTCCTGTGCGGCATCTGTCGTATTCGGAACGAGCTCAGTCATTTTTTCTCCGCAGCAAACGACCGGCGCGCCGGACTCATGTACCATGGCAATGATATTACCACATTTTTCGCATCTGAATAATTTCATGATGATCCCCTCCTATTTTCACTTATGAAGCGTCTATGGTTACCAATAAGTACCTACTGCTATTGTACATGATTTATCCGGAAAAATAAATGGCTTGTTGGTAGAGAAACTTCTTTTATCAAAATCCGTAAAAAAGCTGTATCCGGCATAACCGGATACAGCTTTTTAAAAGGGGTTATTAAATTGACCTTAATCGTTATAACACATTAACGACTATTGCCTATTCGGCTGCTTTTGTCTCGCCAACCTTTGGTATGCTACGCCGCGGTGACAGGATCTGGAAACCGGTCTTCTTGTAAAGTGTTCCCATGATTCCGTCCGGAGCAAGCAGGATAACTACGATCGCGATGATACCAAGTACGATGTTTGACATACCCGGGAAGTTGTACATGATCTGCGTAATGATAACGTAGAGTACAGCACCTACGATCGGGCCTTCCATGGTTCCCAGTCCACCGATGATAACAGCGAATGTCATAGCGATGGTCCAGTTGATGGAGAAGCCTGTTGACGGGTTGATGTAAGCGGTCTGCATGTACTGAGCGCCACCGATCAGACCCATCATGAAGCATGCGATTACATAGCATTTCAGTTTGGTCTTGTAGATCTCAACACCCATGGTCTCTGCTGCAGAAGCGCTGTCGCGGATTGCCATCAGGGCAAGACCTGTCTTCGTACGAAGCAGGATGAACACGATCAGGGTAGCAAGAACTGCTACGACCAGTGCTGTGTAGTACAGCTGTCTTGTGCTCATACCGAATACAGAGTTGATACTCCAGTCTTTTGCGTATCCAACAAACTTCCAGTTTGAGAAGAATACGTTCAGAGCCTCAGCTACGATCCATGTACCGATTGCGAAGTATACACCACTCATCTTGAAGATTGCCGGTGATACAGCAAGTCCAAACAGGGCACAGATTACTGCTCCGATAATGATGGAGAGATAGATGTTAACACCAAACTGTACCGAAAGAATTGTCAGCGTATAACCGCCGATTCCGATGAACGCCTGCATACCGAGGGAGAGCATACCTGCATATCCGCCAAGAAGATTCCACATCTGGCTCATTGCGAGGTATAAGCACATAAGCGTTACCATCTGAAGGAGGTTGTTTGAACCTGCTGCCGGCAATATTCCGAATAACACTACAATTGCGATAATTAAAATGATCAGATTCTGTTTTTTCATTTTCATAATATCCGTCCCTCCTTATTTCCGCACCGCAGAAGTTGCGAACAATCCGTTTGGCCGGAGAGCCAGAATTACGAGTAACACGATGTAAGCGATCAGCATCTGAACACCGGATCCGAATGCGAATCCACCAAGAAGCTGAGCTACACCAAGTACGATACCACCGATCAGTGTACCGAACAGACTTCCCATACCACCGATTACAACAACACCGAATGCGATGATCAGGTACTGTGTACCGGATGACGGATAGAATGTGAATGTAGAACCAACCAGGGTTCCTGCTACTGCTGTGATACCCATGCAGATAACCATTGCAGCTGCGAATGCCATTTTTGTATTTACACCCATCAGCTCAGCTGCCATCGGATCATCAGAGGTTGCACGGATGGAACGTCCGAAGTTTGTCTTCTGCATTACAAGTGCGAGACCAACGATGATGATAACTGCTACGATAAAGCTGATCAGGTAGCTTGCGGAAACGGATAATACCGGAGTGGTAATAACGTTTACAGAAGCCATCTTGTTTGTCAGCAGCTGGTTGTCAGCGCTGAAGATCTTCAGCATCAGGTTTGACAGGAAAATGGAAAGACCGAAGGTAACCAGAAGAGCCGGTGCCTCACCCTTATCCATAACGCGGTTAACCAGGAACTGCTGAACGATAAAGCCGATCACACACATTACGATTACAGAGATAATCGTAGAGATGACCAGGTTAAATCCAAGTGCATTGGATACAACCATTGTAATATAGGTACCCAGGATCATCAGATCACCATGAGCCAGGTTTGTCAGTTTCATGATACCGAAAACAAGTGACATACCAATGCCGATCATGGAGTACAGACCACCCAAAAGGATACCGGTAATAATACATTGTAACATTTACACGTCCTCCTTTCCCTAGTGCGCGAAATCGCCGATACCAAAGTAAGCATCGTTTACTTCAGATTCGTTGAGTTCACTTGACTTGCCTTCCATGACTACCTTGCCTTCAAGGATAACGTATGAATAATCAGAAACTGACAGGGATCTTGTAACGTTCTGCTCTACGATCAGCATCGTAAGACCTGTCTCTGCGATCTCCTGCAGCTTGTCATAGATATCATTGATGACAACCGGTGCAAGACCAAGTGAGATTTCGTCTAACAGCAGGATCTTCGGCTGTGACATGATGCCACGGCCGATGGCAAGCATCTGTCTCTGACCACCGGAAAGGTATGTAGCCTGCTGGTTTTTCTTTTCATTCAGGATCGGGAACAGGCGATAAACATCTTCAAGACGTTTCATCCGCTCCGGTCCTTTTTCCAGATATGCGCCCATCAGAAGGTTATCCTGAACGGTCATCTTCTCGAAGCAGTGGCTTCCTTCCGGAGACATGGTCAGACCAAGTCTTGCAATCTGGTTTGCTTTTTTGCCTGCGATATTGTTGCCGTCAAAGATGATCTCACCTTTGGTCGGTTTGTTCAGGCCGCAGATTGTATTCATAATGGTGGATTTGCCGGCACCGTTTGCACCGATCAGAGAAACGATCGTACCCGGTTCTACGTTAAGCGACACATCCTGAATGGCGAGGAAATCGCCGTAATGAACGTCAATGTTTTTTACTTCCAATAAACTCATTACTCGTCGTCGCCTCCTCCCATATAAACCTTCTTAACCTCTGCTGAATTCATAACTTCAAGCGGCGGGCCGGTGATAACATCAACACCGTCAGCCAGAAGCATTACGCGGTTGGTACCTTCCAGCATGGTTCTGATAATATGCTCGATCCAGATAACGCTAACGCCCTGTTTCTGAATATCTTTAACAAGGTTAATGATCAGACCTACTTCAGACTCTGTCAGACCACCACCAACCTCATCCAGAAGAACGATCTTCGGCTCGGTTGCAAGTGCACGTCCGATTTCCAGACGTTTTCTGTCAAGAAGTCCGAGCTTACCTGCGAACAGGTCAAGCTTATCTTCCAGTTTGATCAGACTTGCTACTTCCAATGCTTTTTCTTTTGCCTGTGCTTCGCTCATACCTGCGCCAAACACACCGCCGACCATGATGTTCTCAAATACGGTCATCTGCTCGAACGGACGCGGAACCTGGAATGTTCTTCCGATACCGCTGCGGCAACGCTCGGTCACACCTTCGTGTCCGATTTCTTTTCCATCGAATTCGATGGTACCCTTGGTAGGCTTCAGAATACCGGTCAGGATGTTCAGCATAACGGTCTTACCAGCACCGTTCGGGCCGATTACACCCAGAACCTCGCCTTCACCAAGCTCAAAGTTGATGCTCTTTAAGACATGGTTGCTTCCGAATGATATACCAAGATCATGTACCTTTAATATAGCACTCAATCCCCTACCTCCTTTTTTGCCTTTACCTGATAAGAGGCCGCCACTTTAAGCGGCGGCCTCTCGCCAGTTCTTTAATTTAATGAGGAGTTACATAAAGCCTAAGATTAGTTTACTCTCAGCTCAGCTGTTGTCGGGCAATCCGGAACCTGCGTATTAGCAATGATATCCTGTGTCCATGTGCCATCTGCATTGTAGGTCCACTGTCCTGTTACAAGCGGCTGTACAGAGTAGTGCTGATCGTTGAAGTCAACCGGTCCGATTACGGTATCGATTGAAAGCTCATCAGCTGCCTTTACTAAAGCATCTGTATCCAGTGTGCCAGCGTTCTTCAGAACGTTGTACAGGATCTCTACGTTAGCATAGTCATAACCAGCTGTAGCCGGTGCATACTCAGCACCTGTCAGCTCCATCCATTTGTTTCCGATATCTTCGCAGGTCTCACCTGTGATGGAAGATACGTACGGATGGGACGGTGTCCACCATACTTCAGAGCAAAGGCCATCAGCCAAGCCATCTGCACCTGCTGCATCTACGTCCTCTTTGAACAGAGTAGCTTTTGCAACTGTGGTAACCTTCGGCATGTAACCGGAAGATTTCAGCTGTGAATAGAATGTACCGAAGTCAGATGTCAGCATAACGCCAACTACTGCATCGCAGCCTTCCTTCTTCAGGTTGTTGATAATAGATGTATAATCTGTTGCGTTTGTTGTGTAAGCACCCGGATCATATGCTTCGTAACCGTTTGCTTCACAGAATGCGCTGATTGCGCCGATCATTGTCTGACCTTCTGTATCGGTTGCATGCATAACACCAACTTTACCGCCGGAGATACCAGCTGCGTCCCAAGCATCCTTGAAAGAGTTCAGCTCGTTCTCTGTGTTGAATCCTGCATGGAAGCTGTACTGATAATCAGATGTAGCCCACGCTTCATCCGGAGTATCAACGGACAGACATACAACGCCTGCACGCTCACAAGCTGCTGCTACCGGAACGGTAGTATCAGCTGTCTTAGCGGTCAGCATGATGTCAACGTTCTTGCTGGAGATCAGGTTGTTAGCTGCTTCAGAAGCCTTGGTCGGATCTGACTCGGAGTCAGCGTAAACCAGCTCGATCTGCTTAGCGCTACCGTCAACCTCGATACCGCCTGCCTGGTTGATCTCGTCAACTGCATATCCGTACATTTCTTCTGTGCCGGCACCGAATGCTGCCAGATTACCTGTCTGCGGATAAACAACGCCGACTGTGATCGTATCACCAGATGCTTTTTTGCCGCTTTCCGGAGCTGCGCTGCCGGAACCGCCGCCGTTGCTGCCGCATGCTGCAAGTGAGCCAACCATAACAGCTGCTACTGCAATTGCTGCAATTCTTGCGAATCTCTTTTTCATGTTTTTTCCTCCTTCACATAAAAAGACTACAAGTTCGTCTTTGGTATTTTTTATGATATTCGATTCGCAAAAAAATAAATATTGGGTAAAGTTAATATTTTATTTAGGATTTTACGTTTTTATTTTTAATAAATAAATGTAGCACAAAAACGTTTTTTGTTTTTGTGCTACTTTACTAAAAGCTCAGTTTAAAACGGTTCATTCACCATCCGGAGTAAATGCTTTCCGCATGGCATCCATAAACTCCCTTGTATCTGCCTGCCCGCTGTAGAGATCTTTTGTAAGCGACCGGATCACATTCTTGATCTCAGCAGGCTGCACGGCACTTGGTGCAGTGACGGCACCTGCCGCATTGTCCAGCAGACTGTTCATCTCTATATGTCGTTCCAGCAGGCGTTCCGCCTTTACATCCGTATCCTGAAGCATCGTTCTGCAGCCGGTTTTTAAGTTCTCCTCATTGACACGCCTCACATATTCTACGCAAACCGTTGCTGCGAGTTCTTTATCATTGCAGGAAGTATTGATACACAATCCGGGCCTGGTATCTCCATCCAGCCGTATCATTCTGTAGTTCCCGTCTGCATTGTACATTCCGGGGAAAAGTCCGGTGTAGAAATCTTCCTTCATATTCCAGATCAGATGTGAAAGGATCGCAGACCGGTTCACCAGCATAACGGAATTGTGACGGATAAAGTTCGTCACCGCCTCTTCATCTCCTGTTTCCATGTAATTCTCGGAAAAGGCACCCAGTTCATTTAACCGGACGATCTTATCTGCCGCTGCCTGCAAAACCTCCTCATCGACGATCACCGGATCCTTTGCCAGATCCGGATTCTGATTCACCTGATCACTGATCGAGATCATATCCATCAGGAGATTTCCTTCATATCCATCCTTATTGCCGAAGGAAATCGCAGAATAAGAGGTTCCGTTTTTTTCATTGTATTCATTTACAGCCAGGACCATTTGCTCCAGTTCATCCCAGGTTTCCGGGATCGAAATGCCAAGCTCGGACAAAAGATATGCATCATAATAAACGACGCCGTAGTCTGACTGCATACACGGGATCTCGTAATAATGGCCATCCTGATACGGCACAGCATATTCCTCGGTCAGATTCAGTGTGTCGACATACCCATCTACCTGTGTACAGACCCCGGCCTCTATGAATTCATCAAGAAACGTCCCGCCCGGTGTCAGAAATACATCAGGCAATTCACCAGTAACCAATGCGAGCTCCAGCTTTGTCTCCATGTCATCCGACGCATAGTTTTTTACATCTACCGTAATTCCCTGTGCTTTGGCAATATCATCCCACAGAAACATGTAGTAGTAACCCGGTACGTTTCTGTCATAAAAGGTCCAGACTTCCAGATCTGCCTCTACGGCAGCATCTGCTGCTTCTTCCGTTTGTTCTGATTCTGTTTTATTCGGCGCGCCGCATGCCGCTGCCACTATGGCGACTGCTCCTACAAGCGTCATCATAAATAAGATCTTTAAAAACTTTCTCATTTTAACCTCAACTTTTCTGATTTTTAAGGCAAAACCATCTTATCATAATGCAAGTCACGCTTGCAACAAAGTGCTTAACGTTGTACCATCAGCATGAGAGGTGACAAATGAAGAGACGGAATCTTTTTTTCCATATTTTCAGTGGTCTTTCCGGCAATACCAGTTTCCGGCAAAGACTTTTCATATCGTTCCTGGCCATTGCCATTCCGATCCTGGCTGCAATGGCGATTTTTTCGTATGCCCTTACAAGCAACAGCACCAAACAGACCCTGACCCAGGCACAGGAAACACAGCTCGGCCATCTGAATGCCCGGCTGCTTTCTGTTTATTCTAACGCAGAGGGCATCTCCCGTGACATCATCTTATCCTCTGATATTCAGGATTATATGAGAGATGCAGGCAATGACAGTTCCTATCCGGATGACAGCGCCGTATCCTACACCATCTCTGCACTGATGACAGACCGCGACTTTATTGACAGTATTGTCATCACGGGAAATACCTATACCCTCTTCTCAACAACCGGTGCATATACGGACAAAGCATCCTTTAAAGGAATTCAGGAAAAATGGTGGTATCGCAGTTTGCTTTTGCAAAACCGTTCCCCATCCTGGTATTCTTATGCGACACTTTCTAATCCGAGAATGCAGGCACAGAGAAACGGCGAGATTCCCGATCAGATCAACACACGGATGCTGGCACGTCCCATTTACAGTGTGGATTCTCCCAATATGCGTCTTGGTTATCTGATGATCTATATCAACAATGATTATATGCAGAACCTCTGGCGCGATTTGGACTGGGGAAGTACGACCAACCTGTATCTGCTTGATCAGGACGGAAATGTCATCGACTCCAACCGCCCATTGCGTGACTATAGTGAGTTGATCGGTAAATACGGCATTTCTGACCGGAACGAATTCGTACGCTATGACGGGAACGCTTACCTTTACTCCTGCTCAAGTCTTAATATCAACGGCTGGCGGACGGTCATGATCACACCATACAATGAGCTGAACCGCCCCATGTCGAACATTGTCATCATTTTGCTGATTCTGATCGCAGCTCTGGTATTTATCATCTTCCTGATGTCAAACAGAAGCTCTTATCACATGGCGCGTCCGATCGCGGTTTTGTCTCATATCATGGACTCTTATCACGGCTCGGATACCACACCGGATCCCGAACTGGTCAAACCGTATGAAGACCGTACCGATGAGATCGGCGACATTTACCGCTCCTATGCACAGCTCCAGGAGCGTATCCGCAATCTGATCCAGGAAATCTATGTAAAAAATCTCGAGAAAAAAGATGCCGAGCTTGCGCTTCTTCAAAGCCAGATCAATCCGCATTTTCTGTATAATACGCTGGATTCGATCAACTGGCTTGCCCTGATGCATGATGAAGAAGAGATCAGCAACATGATCACGGCGCTTTCCGATACATTCCGCTTAAGCCTGATGAAAAGCAACAGTTACTACGTCGCACTCTCCCAGGAAGCGGAATATGTCAGCAGCTACCTGATGCTGCAAAAATTCCGCTACGGCGACAAGCTGAACTATACTGTTGCAGTCCCTGCCAAAGCAAAGAATCTTTTCATTCCGCGCTTCATCCTGCAGCCGCTTGCAGAAAACGCTCTAAAACACGGCATCAGCAAGCTGCCCGATGGCGGACGCATTGACATCTCAGTATCCCTTAAGAATCATCTGATCATAGAGGTAAAAAATGACGGCACGGATATCGACTTAGACAAGATGTCCCGGATTCTTGTCTATAACCCCGGTGATTCCGAGCTGTTGTCCTTCAAACCGGAAGGATATGGTGTGCAGAACATCTTCCGACGGATCAAAGTCATCTGCGGTGAGGAATATGGTCTTTCCTATTCCGTAGAACGGGCCCGCACCGTCTGTCGGATCACCCTGCCGATCAAAGAAACCGATACCGATCAGGATACAAACGTATAAAACAAAAAAGCAGCGCCGATCTTTAGATCGCGCTGCTTTTATATGCCGATAATGTCACACCGGTGTGCTTTTTAAAGAGCTGAGAGAAGTAAGCGTAGTCGTTATATCCGACTGCCCCCGCCACTTCATACATCTTAAGATTTCCCTGGCGAAGCAATCTCTTCGCCTCTTCAATCCGCAGATTTGTTACATAATTGATCAGTGTAATATCCAGCTCTTTCTTAAACAGATTGGCCAGATAGTTTTTACTGATATTGATGGCCTGTGCCACATCAGCCAGTGAGATATTTTCACAGAAATGCTGCTCGATATAATCCAATGCATCCTGGATGATCTTTTTTCCGGAGCCGACGCCCTGCTTTGCCACGGCCGCGGCCAGTTTCTCAGCCGATGCAGTCGACAGACTGATCTGGTTCTCAAGTGTCGGATATTCCCGTTCAATTCGTCTGATGTCTAACTGATTCCTGGCAATGACCTCCAGCGAAGGATCCACCTTTGCCTGCGTCTGAAAGACCCGCAGGATGATCAGGAATGTGATCAGGCTTGGATAATCCTTCACATCTGCCGCAACATACGCTTTTGCAGGCTCATAAACCTGTCTGATCTCATCCCGAATGGCTTCCGTATTTCCTGCCGAAATCTCCTGGAACAGATGCTCAATCTCCAGATAAGGCAGCTTTGCATCCACTTCGAGGCGGCCCAGCTCATGCTCTTCTTCCCGAATATCAAGTGCCGCATTGGTCATGAAGATATAACGCACACATTCGTTTCGCGCCTGGAACAGGTTTTTCAGCCCGTCATGAAGCCGGCTGACTCCTAAGGTGAGCATATTGCCCTGTTCGTTTTCTTCTAAGATGAACGCCTTCATTTCTGCCACGATCTGCGATCTGATCTCTTCTGTCATCTGACCGGCATCGTCACCATCTTTCCCGCAGATATAAAATGAGACCGCATCATCTGTCTGAAAACGATACACACGCCCATATTCCGACAGGATCGCCATGACCGTTTCTCCAAGCTTCTCCACCGAAGAGATATAATCTTCCTCTCCGGAAAGATTGCCAATGTCAACCCTGACAAGAAGAAAACGCTTGTCCATGATATTGTCATTATGCTGTTTTTCCAGAAGCTGATAAAGAGAGTGGTCAAAGATATCATTTTCCGAAAGATCTTCGAAGAACTTTGACGTCAGATCACCGACGTTATCATGCAGCCAGCTTTCTACCCGGCTGTAATAGTCCTGATCAGCAAGTTTTGCATGAATCTTTTCATGCATCTTTTTCAGCATTTCCGCAAAGGCATCCTTTTTGACCGGCTTCAGGAGATAATCTGCCACGCCAAGCTTTAAGGATTCTTGCGCAAACACAAAATCATCATGTCCCGATAATACGACAAACTCGGCATTCGGCAGGATCTGCTTTGCCTGGGTGATGAACTCAAGCCCTGTCATCTTCGGCATTTTCATATCTGAGATGATCAGTTCCGGAGACAGATCGGTCAGCCTCCCGAGCGCTTCCTGAGCATCTGTAAATGCCCCGACAACCTGAAAGCCGTATTCTTCCAGATGATAAACCTTTTGTATGCCCGCCAGGACGATTTCTTCATCATCAACAAGTACTACATTGTACATATAAGTCCTCTTTTTCTAGTAGTAAATGTAATTCTTCTTTGCCTTACGCAGTGAGCTCACATACCAAACAATACATACCAGGAATATAACCAGCAGAATGAAGTGCAATATCTCATTATTAAGATAATAGGTATTCGCCAATGCAAGCAATCCATAAATGATACATGCGAGTCCAAACACCATTGTCGGCGGAGTCATCGCATTACAGAAACCATCCCGGTCTCTTACCCTCCCCAATTCATTTGCCGAAAGCAGCCACTGGGAAATTTCCCTGTCGCGTCTCATCTTTCCTGCGCTAACCAGCGAATATGCTCCATACACGATGATCAACACATGTATGACCGAAATCACACTGACATTTTCTCCAAAGGCTAAAATCATACCTTTTCCTCCCAACAATCTCCCTTAAAGTTATAAATATTCAAAGCAGCTTTATCATAACATATTCTCGTGCAATTACAAAACCCGTTGCCACTGCCTTCTCCGGCAGTGTTATTCCAGCTCGCGGATAATGGTCACATATTGCTCGACAAGCGGTACATAAAACATATTGCCATAGGCATAGCGCCATCCGCCGTTCGTCTCAATGGCGATCTCTGCATTGAACTCTTTCGTCGCTCCGCCTGACTGTTCTTTTGCAAAGCTTTCCGCCAGCTCAAAGGTATACTCGCCACCGTTTTCAGCCACATAGGATATGAAGCCTTTTCCATAATTGTAAGCCTGGATGACGGTCTTTAAATCGCACTCCTGCGCCCTGGCCTCTTCGAGACATTCCGCAAAATGCACACACCCCTGCTTCACTGACGCCTCTTCACCGAGCGTATCCATCGGCAAACCTGCCGATTCGCTTGACTGCATCAGATCACTTGATCCGTATCCGCCGGACTCCACTTCCATAATCGCGAGGAGATACTCTTTGTAATCCTCCACACCATATTCTGCAGCATACTGATCGATCAGATCTTCATATGCCTTGACACTTTGTGACACTTCGATCGCGTCTTCGTTTAGCGCTGCCATCTTTTTCTTATGGCTGACGGAGGCACTGATCACAATGGCCAGTACGATCACGATGATCACAAACAGCAATGCGATCGTTCTGCTGTGCTGTTTCAGCTTTTTCTTTCGACTGACCTGCCTTTTATGCGGGGCTTTTCTACTGTTTTGAGGTCTGTGATACCCTGCAGACCTTTTATAGTTTGCAGGTTTTCTTTTCTTTGACTTACTCAAATATTATCCTCGCTAAAACCAATATTTTTGTTTCAACTATCTATCCTACTTGATTTATCTGCATTTTTCAATGCAAACCGCAGATTCACTGGTAGATTATTATAAATAATGTTATACTGAAAACACGAGGAGGGCACAACTATGGCAAATGTTTTTCACAAATTTCAGGACGTTTTTTATCGTATAATCGATGCACCCGATGATGAGACACGGAATGCGATCATCATGCATGAACAGATGATGACCGCTGATTTTGTCGGTACACTGCGCAATATCAAAGATGCTGAGAACAGAGATATTGCTTCTCAGATCATCAATGAAGCCAGAACCGGCACACACAGAAGATTCGCGGATGAGCTTGCAGAGTTTGATGCGGCGCCGAACAGAGCGATCGGCAACAGGGCGATCGATTCTCTTCTGGTACTGATGAATGAATACGCTTCCATCATTGTTCAGGTCAAGAATGCACCTACGCGCGAAGAAGGAAACGCCTATATCGACAGATGTCTTGAATAAACAGTTTTATTAAATGCAAAAGCCTCACAGGATGAAGTTCATCTCCTGTGAGGCTTTTTCTATTCCTCTGCTGCCAGATCGTTTATGATTTCTCCGGCAATGATCAGTCCTGCGACCGAAGGCACAAATGCAGTCGATCCCGGGATCACTTTGTTCCCGGTGGTTTCTTCTTCAGCTTTGCCAAGTGGTTTCAGCGCCTGCTCTTTTGAGTAGACCACCTTCAGGGAATCAATCCCCCGCTTTTTGCATTCCCGCCGCATGACCTTTGCCAGGGGACATACCGACGTTTTATAAATGTCCGCAACCTCAAATGACGCAGGATGGATCTTATTTCCTGCTCCCATTGAAGAGATGACGGGAACACCCGCTTCCTTCGCAGCCTCGATGATCGTAAGCTTCCCGGTCACGGTATCGATCGCATCCACCACATAGTCATACTGTCTGAAATCAACCTGATCCTTTGTCTCGGGCAGATAAAAGGTACGATACGTCCGAACCACACAGTCCGGTGCAATCGATGCCACGCGCCTTGCCGCAGCATCTACTTTATAATCACCGATGGTATCCATGGTTGCGATGATCTGGCGGTTTAGATTGGTCAATGAAACGGTATCATGATCGATCAGATCCAATGCGCCGATGCCGGATCTTGCCAGTGCCTCCACGACATATCCGCCGACCCCGCCGATCCCGAATACCGCTACCCTTGCGGACGCGAATCGTTTCATCGCTTCCTCTCCATATAACAGTTGTGTCCTGGAAAATGGATTCATCCTAAACTCTTACCCTTCGAATCAAAATCACGCTTTTACTTTTTTAAAGCAAAGCATCGTCATATCATCAAACTGCCTGTTTCCTTTGATAAATACTTCAACCGACTCTCTTACATCTGCAATGATTTCAGCCGGGCTGCTGTCACTTTTTCCCGAAAAGCATTCAAGCAGCCTTTCCTCGCCAAAAAGCCTGTTTTCCTTATCATCTGCTTCAGTCACACCGTCCGTATACAGATATAAAATATCACCTTGCGCGATCGGGATAGAGTGCTTGGTATATTTCATATTCTCCATACCGGCAAGGACGAAACTGTTTTTGACATTCAGAAATGCTGCCTTCCCGTCATGAAACAAAACCGGCGGATTATGTCCTGCGCTGACAAAGGTGATTGTCGATTCTGTTAGATCAAAGATTCCCACCCATAATGTAAGAAACATTTCTGCGTCATTTCCCTGGCAAAGCGCATTGTTTGCAGCCGCAACCGCTTCCGACAGATCCGGAATATCACGAACGCAGTTTTGCAGAGTGATCTTAGCTGAAGCCATAAACAGTGCTGCCGGAACACCTTTTCCCGAAACATCTCCGACCACAAATGCCAGATGCGTAGAATCTACATAAAAAACATCGTAAAAATCACCGCCAACCTCCTTTGCAGCCTTCATGGATGCGCTGATATCCAATTCCTTCACGCCCGGGTAATCTTCTGTGATTCGCGGGAGCAGGGAATGCTGTATCGTACTCGCAACCTCCAGCTCCGACTGAAGACGGCTTCTCTCAAGGGCAAGCGACCTCTGCCGCTCTGCATAGTTAATGATGGCGATCATGATCATAAATCCCAGCGCATTCACTATAATAAACGGCAGCGCGATCTGTTTTACAATATCCACTGCAGTTGCAAACGGCTTGACCATGATCAAAACGATGCATAAATGGAAAACTTCCATACAGGCACTGAGCAAAAGCGCGAATTGTGGTTTTTCAATCACCTTATGCCACTTACGGGAAAGAATACCACAGATCAAACCGATACAGCAGGTCGCGACAACACACGCCTGTGCCGTGATACCTCCCATCGACAGCCTGTGCAATCCCGCGATTGCCCCGGCAATGAGACCTCCCAGTGGTCCGCCTGTAAAGCCGGCAAGCATAGGACCGATATCGCGGACTGAGATCACGGCTCCGTTCAGATTAAATCCGGATATGTTTCCATAAATACCGAAAGCACCGCCGAGGATACCTGTGAGCAGAGAATACTTCCATCTTTTCTGATTTTTAACTAATTTTGAAATGATATCACTGGTTCCAAAAACAGCCGAAATGATCAAAATCACAGCCAGTGTGCCTATCATTTTTGAGAACATAGCACTCATCGTAACCACCCATCATCCATCGCCTGAAAGGCTTCGTGCTGCGCCAGCACCGTTTTTAAGTTCTCGGCTTCGACAAATACGCTTTTTGTCTGCGGAAACCGCTCCTTGATATGCGCTTCAATGCGATCGATTGAGGAGAACACTTCGTTTGCCGTCTTTGTCGGATCGAAATTCGCGTCAATATTGATCACCAGACTCTCCGGTCCCATGTAGATGGAAAGAATGCGTCCGCAGCGCACGATGCTCTCATCTGCTTCCACAATCTGTTTGACTTCTTCAAGTTCTTCTATCTCGAGGCCTTCTCCGATCAGCAATCCCTTGGTCTCCCATAACAGAATGATCGCAACACATGCCAGCAGTACACCGATGCAGATCGCTGCGATCCCATCGAAATACGGATTCTTGAAAAGATGTCCGAGAAACAGACCCAAGAATGCGATCACAAGACCCAATTCCGCTGCCGTGTCTTCCAGCACAACCGTATAAAGCGAAGGGTCTTTTGCTTCTCTGATAAACTGAAATGGCTTTTTAGAGCCGCGCGCCGCATTGAACTGTCTGATGGCTACAGACAACGAGAATCCCTCGATGGCCATGGAGATCACGAGTATGATATATGCCACCGTCGGATCTTCCAGTACAGTGTTCGGCCCCACTTCTCCTACGGCCCGGATGCCTTCCCACATGGAAACACCGCCGCCAAGCGCAAAGATCAGAATCGAAACGACAAGCGTCCAGAAATACAGTTCCTTGCCATAGCCAAAAGGATGTGCGAAGTTTGCCGGCTTCTTTGCGCGATGGATCCCCAAAAGAACCAGCAGACCATTACCGGAGTCGACAATGGAATGCACACCTTCCGAAAACATGGCAGGCGATCCGGTAATCGCAGAAGCAATAAACTTTACCACACCGATCGCGATATTTGCCAGGATCGCTGCGACGACCGCTACCGTTGACTCACCATGCGGCTGGGTCTCAACCTCGGAATGCTGCCCCTGTTTTTTTGTTTTTCCGTTCTGCTCTGTCTGTTTCATGCCAATAGTCCTCTTATGAATTCTGTCAAACCTCAACAACGTTTCAACCGGTCAGATATAAAAATCTCCCCACCGCCACAATGGCAGTGGGGAGGCTTTTTTGACCGATCAGGCTTTGTTAAACTTATCCTTTCCCTGCTTGCATCTCGGGCACTTCCAGTCATCCGGAAGGTCCTCAAAAGCAACGCCATCGTGCTCTGCAGGATCATATACATAACCACAGATTGAACAGATGTATTTGCCGGTTCCTTCGTCGAGGACAAAATAGTCTTCTGACGGCCAGATCGTCTCCGGAGGATTATCCAGATCCATTACTTTTTTCGCTTCAAGGTTCTCATAACCCTGCGGTGTATGTGTTCCGCAATATACGGTTGGCTGATTGCGGATAAATTCACGGATCGTGTTCTGCGTGCTTCTCGTCAGATGGATATCATCACAAACAACAGACAGCTTATCTGCATACATTGCCTCGTCTACATAGGAAATGTCTCCATGGAACATATAGAACAGGCCCTCATCCTCTGCGATGATGATGCTGTTTCCATAGGTGTGGCCGGGTGCCGGAATCATACGCACGCCCGGTGCAATGATCTGGCTTCTTGTGAAGTTGTAATAAGGTCCATCTGTAAAGTCCACCGGTGTAATGCCCGGATGGTCTTTGAGCGCCTTTATTTCATCTGTTTCCAGCTCCACTCTGTTCACATAGAACTTTGCATTCGGAAAGCTTCTGATCTCTCCGGAATGATCGGAATGCTTATGTGTTAGAACGATTTTTGTAACCTGCTCCGGCTCATAGCCTGCCGTCTTGAGTGCAGATACATAATCCTCGACCCATTTCCCCATAAAGGTACTTACTTTTCCGTCCCAGACCGGCTCCGGCGTCTCCTTCGGAAGTCCTGTATCCACCAGGATCACATCATCCCCTGTGTCGATCACATAGTTCTGAAGAGAACCACGATATCTGACATTGTTATCATAATGCTCTGCGCCATCTTCTCCGCCAAATGCAAAGCCCTGTGCATAGAAGCCTTTTTCAAAATATTTTACTGCTTTGATAACCACGGCAACTCCTCCTTTTTCTGCTTTTTAAAACAACTTGGGCCTATCAATATTTTACACGTATCACTTTGTTTTTTCAATTTGCATTTTAATCTGAAACATCCACATCCGGTGCGATATGGATATTGTATTCCGGATATGCTTCTTTGATCTCCTGATAAAGGATCTGAACGCCTTCCCTCGGCCTGATATCGAAGCTCATCACAACGTCAAACTGCATTTCCTTTGCTTCCGTATCCACATAAAATCCATGAAGCTGAATCGCCCAGTCATGTTCCATGACGCGGTCATGAACATCCTTCTGGATCTCAGCAGCCACATCGTCGCCGGTGTTATAGGAATACAGGCCAACGGCAGCGAGGACGACACCGGTTTCTTCGTAAACTTTTCTTTCCAGCTTTCTGGTCAGCTTATCGATCTCTCTTGCAGACATTGTGTCAGGCAATTCCAGATGAACGGAAGCAAAATCTTTATCGGGACCGTAATTGTAGAGAATCAGATCATAAGCACCTCTGACCTCCTCATCTTCAGAAAGCAGCGCTTTGATCCTGTCAGTTTTTTCCTTATCCGGTCTGGCCCCTAAGATTTCATTCAACGTTTCCCTCATCATCTCAATTCCGGCCTTAATGATGAAAACGGCAATGATCACACCGACGTATGCCTCAAGTGAAAGACCGGTCGCAATATAAATGATCGCAGAAACCAGTACGGAAAACGAAAGAATGGCGTCAAACATTGCATCGGAACCGGAAGCAACCAGCGATCCGGAATTGACCTGTTTGCCTTTTGCCTTCACATATCTTCCAAGAATGATCTTGACGACAACGGCTACTGCAATGATCAGAAGTGAAATGGTACTGTAATCCGGTTTTTCAGGATGGATGATCTTTTTTACGGACTCCACAGCAGATGTGATACCTGCATAGAGAACGATTCCCGAAACGATCATTGCACTGAGATACTCGATCCTTCCGTATCCAAGCGGATGTTTCTTATCGGGAAGCTTCCCGGCAAGTTTCGTCCCTATGATCGTAATGATAGAAGACAGGGCATCAGACAGATTGTTAACGGCATCCAAAGTCACCGCAATGGAATTGGACAGAATACCGATTACTGCCTTAAACGCTGCCAGTAATACATTTGCCAGGATTCCTATGATACTGGTGCGGATTATCACTTTATCGCGTTTTTCTTCTGTCGTTACCGTCACTTCCTTATTTTCCATTTTCGATTCTCCTTTTTGTCATCAACATTACAGTCTCCTCGTTATTTGATTTAGGTGGGGAAATTCATAGCCATTATAGTTCTTCAAGCGATTTTTCATTCAGAAGGAAATCGATCGCATTTATCTTTTTATAGCCGTTTTCCATAATCGTAAACGGGTCATCATCCATCGTAATCACAATTTTTTTATATCCGTCATCCAGCTTACGGAATGAACCTAACTCCTGCTGACGCTTTTCCGGATCGATCATGCTGTAAGCCGCCTGGATATAATACGTATCCTCACTACTTTGGGCTATGAAATCGATCTCTTTTTCTTTGTTTTTCCCGATATCGACCGTATAACCTCGTCTTACTAATTCCAGATAAACTATGTTTTCAAGTGCATGCGTGACTTCGATCTGCCTGTAATTCATATGTGCATTTCGGAGCCCCATATCGGATATGTAATACTTATTTAAGGTTTTAAGATATTCTTTACCTTTGATATCATAGCGGTAAACTTTATAGAACAAAAACGCCTCGCATAAGTAGGTAAGGTAATTACCGACTGTGTCCGGAGTGATCGACTTGAATCCGCTGCTCTTGAGGGTATCGGAGATTTTTTTTGCGCTAACCAGAGAACCGATATTTGAACAGAGGAAATCATACACCGCCTCAAATACGATCGGATTGCGCAATTTATATCGGTCAATGATATCCTTTGTGGCAACTGTCGATTCAAGCATCTTTAAGTATTCTGTTTTGCCCGTTTCATCCTCTTCCGTTGCCGCATAAGGGAATCCGCCGTATTTCATATACGTATTAAAACAGGAACGTTTATCTCCGCCTATATAACTATAGTATTCCGAAAACGAAAGCGGATACACTTTGATCTCAATGCTTCGTCCACGAAGTGCTGTAGAAATATCATCTGACAGCATTTGGGAATTGGATCCGGTAATATAGACATCGCAATTATTGTTTTTCAGACTGTTTACCAAATCTTCAAAACCCTTAATGTACTGGATCTCATCAATCATGATATAATACCGGCCCTCTTCACATTTGAGGTCCATTATGTGCTTGTAAAGGTTCTCACTGTCACGCAGCTGGTTTTCAACGTCGTTTTCCAGATTGATACGGATAATGTGATTATCATCGACTCCAATATCGATTAGATACTTGTAATAAATATCAAAAAGCAATACTGATTTACCGCATCGTCTTACGCCAGTGATGACTTTGATCAGATCTTTGTCTTTATAATGTTTCAGTTTTTCCAGATATGATGGCCTGTCAATAATCATAATAACCCCTCCGCAGTTCCATTCTACTCGAAAAAATTTTTATTTTCAATATTTTTTCGAATAGCTTTCGTGTGCAAGAAGAGACGAGACAGATGGAATACTCTCTTTCCATCTGTCCCTGTCGTTTGTCAATATCCCAAGTTCTTTATATATTTCTGATTCTCTCATCGCATGTTTCCCTGGTACTTTTCACTGGCATTCGCTTCATCAAAATCGATTGAAACAAAACCATCGACTTTTTCTCTACGTAAAAGAACTACAGTCTCCACGTTGTTCCCTGCGGACAAGAATTTAGGGTCACCTTTTGTATCATATCTGACAGGAAGTCAGGAAACGATGTCATTAATCCTTCAGACATGTGACCGGAACGACATACACGCCGTCTTCACGTTTATAGGCAAATGGAGCCACTCCGCATAAAACCATCATAAAGGCCGGATCACGCATTTTTTCTATATCAATTCTGCCAGCTAGTTTTTTAAGGTTCTCAGCCCCTTCGTTGATCAACTTGTCTCCACCCAGTTTCACTTCAACCAAACCATATCTGCCATTTCTCAAATGGATCACAGCATCACATTCAAGACCCGTTTTATCTCTGTAATGATAAACAGTGCCATCCAATGCTTCCGCATATATCCTTAGATCTCTGACGCACAGGTTTTCAAATATTAAGCCCATCAATTCCAGGTCATTGATCAGATCCACCGGACCGATACCAAGCGCTGCGGTCGCCACAGACGGATCAACAAAATATCTTGTATCCGATGTGCGGATTGCTGTCTTTGACCGCAGATTTGGATTCCATGCCGGAGAGTCTTCGATGACAAAAATCCTCTTTAGAGCATTCAAATAGCTATAAAGAGTTTCCTTGTCAAAGGTTTCTATATCATTACTTATCACATCCGTTCGAATGGTTTCCAGAGAGACCTGTGTCGATACATTTCTGGCATACGATCTCATGATGCGCTTCGTTCTCTCGGGATTCCGCTTCACACCATCTGCTCTGGAAATATCGTCATTTATGACTGCATCATAATAATCGAAGGCTTGCCTTAAAGCGACTTTCTCTGAGTGATTCAACGCTGCAGGCCATCCTCCCCGACAAATCATGAAAGCAATGTCTTCAATACTGTGATTATCAATACCAGATATGTCATTTCCATTAAACAAGTCACTTAATGACACCTGTCCACTGGAATCCCTGGATTCAAACAAAGACATCGGCCTCATACGCATGCGAACGATTCGTCCTGTTCCCGTGTGCATACTTTCATCCAATTTAACCGGAACGGAAGAACCGGTAAGAATGAATTGACCAAATTCACCTCTTCGGTCCACCTCATACCGCACTGCATTCCAGATATTCGTTGCAATCTGACATTCATCAATCAAGTGCGGGACTTCACCTTCAAGAAGATTTGAAGGCTTTATTCTTGCCATTTGTTGATATTGCTCTGTCATATCCGGACGGTCCATTTCTACGACACTCTTTGCAATATGCTTTGCCGAGGTGGTTTTTCCGCACCATTTAGCTCCTTCGATCAATACCGCCCCTTTAGACTCTAAATGTTCCAGCAATACCTTATCAGAAACTCTTTGATAGTATTCTTTCACTAATGATCTCCTTATATCAAATGCATGTCGATTATATGGACTATTTTCAATCGACTATTTGGCTGTATTTTACCCGAGCATTTGGACCTTGTCAACAATGCAAACGTAATTTTTTGCGTGTGTTTTGTGACTGCGCATCACAATCGACATCGAAGCATAATAAGAACTCCCCTCAGCCTTAATGGCAACGGGGAGCTTTGCTCTGTATTCTACTCATCTCCAGTGTTTTAGTTGTGAAAGATATCCGTCGTATTGTGCTCGCCTCTCCTCTTCCGATAGATTATCCGGATTCGGCATATGCCCGATTAGATAATCGAGCAACGTATCCTTTGATTTATATGCAAATTCACCATCGGTATAACACCATTTACAATACTCTTCGTTGAAACTCTCATCCGGTTCTTTGCTGATCATACCGTCATCATTCAATGGCATTCCGCAACATTGACATACAAGCTGCCTGGGACTTCCAAGAAGTGTATTGATTGAAACATTGTATTCCTTGGATAACAACTTGAGGGTATCCGTATTTGGCTGTGTCTCCCCAGTCTCCCATCGACTGACTGCCTGTCTTGTTACCATTACATGTTCTGCCAGTTCGTCCTGCGTGAGTTTCTTCTCTTCTCTAAGATTTTTCAATATGTCTTTGATTTCCATAGAGCAGATCTCCTTTTTTGATTGGTGCAATTCTATTATTACCTGTCTGCAGCAGGACAACAAGCAACGCGCTGTTGCTCTCATCTTGATGCCATTATATCTCGTCTTTAGAATCCTTGATCCTGTAATAATCCTCAGCGTCTATACTAATTTCGACACAATCCTTAGTTTTTTTCTTGTCCAAAAGACACACGCACTCCACGTGAACGGTCTGTGAAAACTGATCAACGGGCCGCACACGATCGATTACATATCCCCCATCATATAAAATCCGCAGATCCCTTGCGAGCGTCGCCGGATCGCAGCTGACATAAACGATCCTCTCCGGTGCCATCTCAAGCATAGTGGTAAGAAGGGATGCGTCACAACCTTTGCGAGGCGGATCGACAACGATCACATCCGGGTGAACTGCATCATTATGTTTTTCTTTTTCCTTCTGATAAAAGTCCGGTACGATCTCTTCCGCTTTTCCGGTAAAAAAAGTGACATTTTCGATTCCGTTTGCGCGTGCATTTTCATTCGCATCCGCAATCGCTTCCGGCACGATCTCGACACCGTATACGTGCTTTGCCTTTTGCGCAAGAAACAATGATATCGTTCCGGCACCGCAATACAGATCCCACACTGTCTCCGTGCCGGTCAGACCTGCATATTCGAGCGCCGTCGCATACAGTTTTTCTGTTTGTGCCGTGTTTACCTGGAAAAATGATTTCGGGGAGATCCGATAGGTGATGCCTTTTAGCTTTTCCGTTATAAAAGGTTCGCCCCGGATCAGACGCACCTCATCCCCAAGGATCACATTTGTATTCTTTTGATTTACATTGATTGAAAAGGAATGCATTTCCGGGATTGCAAACAATGCATCTGCCAGTGCCTCTTCCCGCGGTATGGCTTTTCCATTTAAGATCAGGCAGACCAGAATCTCTTCTGTCGCAGATCCCCGCCGGATCAGCACATGGCGTACCAGCCCCTGCCCTTTCGTCTCATCATAGGCCGGAATGTCATATTTCTCCATATGCGCAATGATGATATCCAGAATTTCCCGGTTCACGGGATGTCCCAACATACAGTCACGATTTTCGATGATTCTGTGGCTTCTTCCTGCATAAAACCCGGTAATAATCCGTCCGTCAGCAGATGTTCCGATCGGGAACTGCGCCTTATTACGGTAATGGTACAGCGCATCAGATCCAATGATCGGTTCCAAACGGATGACCTCATCATCCCCTGCCAACGTATCTTCTCCCGGCAAAACAGCTCTAAAACCGCCGATCCGCTCCAGTACATCTTTTACTTTGCGCATTTTGAATTCCAGTTGCTTTTCATAGGAAAGTGTCTGCAATTGGCATCCCCCACAAGGACCTGCAAAAGGACATGGCGGTTCCTCGCGATCAGGCGAAGGTTCCAACACTCTGATCAGGCGTGCATATGCATATGTCTTTTTCACCTTCGTGATCCCTGCCAGTATCCTGTCCCCCGGAATCGCGTCGCGCACAAAAAGAACGGCACCGTCCACACGGCCGATGCCTTCCCCGTTCGTTCCGATATCTTCGATTGTCACTTCAATCTCATCGTTCTTTTTAAGTGTCAGCATGATCGTCTCCGTATCATTTCCGTTAAACCGTATTAATCCCGTCCGGTTCTGCGGATATTGGAATCAAATAACCTGTTAAAGCCCTGCCATTCCAGGTTGTTTTCCGGGATAGCGGAAATCTCCTCTTTGAAGCTCTCCATCTTTGCATCCAGATTGTCCGCCATCGAGAGCGCGATTGCCTCTACAAGAGCCGGTTTTTTGGGCGAACCATACTCCAGCTCTCCGTGATGCGCCAGGATACAATGCAGAAGCTCATTGGAAAGCCGTACCGGGAAGTCAGGAATCTTTGCGATCTGACTTCTGATCTGCATTGCGCCGATCGTAATGTGTCCCAAAAGCTGTCCTGCATCGGTATAATCGTTTTCCGGGAAAGTGGAAAGTTCATCGAGCTTTCCGATATCATGCAGCATCGCTGCGGTCAGCAAAAGATCTCTGTTCAGGAACGGATATTGCATGCTGATAAAATCGCAATTCTGCGTTACGGATAAGGTATGCTCCAGCAGTCCGCCGACAAAACCGTGATGTACAGACTTTGCAGCCGAATGATTTTTAAACCTTGTCGCGAAGGTCTCGTTCTCAAAGAACAGTTCCGCCAGCGCCTTTAAATGCGGATTCTGAAGATTCTTTACGAATTTCATCAGTTCCTGATACATCTGGCCAATGTCTTTGCTGCTGACCGGAAGATAATCAGCCGGATCATATTCGCCTTCTCCTACCTTGCGGATCCGCTTGATATTAAGCTGCGGTGCGCCCTGGAACATCGTCACGTCACCGACTACATAAACGTAATCAAGGGAATCAAAATCCTCAATGCCGGCAGAATTGACATCCCAGATTTTTGCCGACAGCGTTCCTGTCTTATCCTGCAATGTTACATTATCATACGGTTTCCCGGCTTTTGTCAGTGCATTTTGTTTTTTCTTGCAGAGGTATACTTCGCCAACGCGGTCTCCCTCACGCAGTGTTTCTATGTATTTCATGTTTCTCCTTTTTACAAAGTGGAAAGATCAAGGCCTTCTTCTCCGGAGAGCAATTCTTTTAAGATCTCTGTAATCTTTGTGAGGTCCTCTTCGTCTTTTCCTTCCATATTCAAAACCATCACTGGATCATGTAAAGATGCGCGAAGCAATGCCCAACCGGTCGGCTCTTCATTGAAACGGATCCGCACGCCTTCATAGGCTGTCGGCAGCGTATAGCCCTTCTCTTCAGCTTTTTGCTTAAACCGTGCAAGGACTTCCGTTCCATAAGCGCTAAAGTCTTCTTCCAGGATCTGGAAACGCACTTCCTTATCGGCACATTCCATGTTCAGTCCGGCGATCAGATGATCGATCGTCTCTCCATTTTTTGCTGCTTTTGCAACCGCTGCCAGAAGTTTCACTGCCAGATAAGCACCGTCATCCAGATAGTAGTTTTCCTTCAGGCATCCATGTCCCGAGGTCTCCATCGCGAGCGGACTGTTCGTCCCTGCTGCATTCAATTCCTTGCACTTGTCGATGACATTTTTGTAGCCACGCTTGTAGCAAAGATGTACAAGCCCCAGATCATTTTCCAGGAAATCAGTCAGCCGGTCTGATGTCACAGAATCTGTGATGATCGTACTGCCCGGATTCTCTGGCGCAAGGATCGCCGCCATCATCGCAATGATCGCATCGCGGTTAAGCGGTGTACCGTCAGACAAAACCGCAGACATCCGGTCAACATCGGTATCAAAGATCAGGCCAAGATCTGCATGATTTGCAAGTGTCGCCTCGACGATCGCTGCCATCGCTTCTTTGTTTTCCGGATTCGGCTCATGGTTCGGGAACATCCCGTCAGGATCTAAATATCGGCTGCCCGTGGTATCTGCCCCAAGCACATTCAATATCTTATCCACAAAGAATCCGCCGGCGCCGTTTCCTGCATCAACCACGATATGCAGTCCTGCAAGCGGTTTGCTGCCCTCATCTGCTGTGCCGCACTCATCCGTTGTGCTTTCATCCGATGCGATTGAGGCAGTTTCATTTTCTGCCGGAGTGCGCGTGATCGGGGCGGATTCATCCTCTACTGAAGCGCGCGTGATCGGAGCGGTTTCATCCTCTACTTCCGTGACGACCGGAAGCGCTGATGTTTCATAACCGGTCTCCTTGCGGATCGCATTTGCCAGGCCTGCTGCATATAATGTGATCAGATCGAAGCTTCTTGGTCTAGGCGACAATCCCGTACCGGTTGCCAGAACCTCATCTGCTTCCAGCTTTGCGGCACGCAGCAGGATCTCCCTGATCTGTGCCTTTTCCAGCCCGCCTTCTTTTGTAAAGAATTTGATTCCATTTCTGTGAAACGGCAGATGACTTGCTGTGATCATACAGCCGCCGTCATAATTCGTCTCCGGATAGACCGTCGACATAAACATCGCCGGCGTAGATGCCATCCCGCAGTCAACGGCGCAGGCATCACTTAAGCGGATTCCCTGCATGAACACTTCCTGTACATCCGGACCGGTAATACGGGAATCCCGGCCAACGCCGATTTTCATCTCAGCAGGCTTTTTCCCGGTCTGATCCGAAAGCCATCCGGCAAACGCCATACCGATATAACGGACGGCTGTCTCCGTCAGATTGACCGCTTCTCCTTTCGGTCCCTCACACGCAATTCCACGGATATCGCTGCCGTTCTGGAGCTTTAAATAGGTTTTTCCCAGATCGGTTGCTGCGATTTCTTCATAGGAAATCTTGGGCGCTGCCACCGCTTCCTGTTCTCTCTTCCTTTTTCTGAATTTAAACATAAGATTTCCTCACTTTTCTATGCAAACGTCACGATCGTGACTCCGACATCGCCTTCTCCATATGCACCAAGATGATAATCCGCAACATATTTCTGGCGCTTCAGGTGCGCATGTACGGCATTCCGCAGTGCTCCTGTCCCCTTGCCGTGAACAATTCGGACGCTGTTTAGATGTGCCAGATATGCATCGTCCAGATATTTGTCCAAAAGCGGGATCGCTTCGTCAACTGTCTTACCGATCAGATTCAGCTCTGCACTGACATTGGCTGTTTTTGACATTTTCAGCTCACCCATCGAGCTGGCATTCTTTCTGCCGGTATTCTTTTTCTTCTTTATAGCATACGGGTTGTCATCCTCGATCAGGACAAGATCCTTGATGTTGACCTTGTAGCGCAGAATTCCCATCTGTACCATCAGATCACCTTTTTTATCCGGAAGTGTATGAATGACACCCTTCTGGTTCATGCTAAGGACTTTGACATCATCACCGATCCGAAGCTTGTTCGGATTCGGGATGTTATGGTTTTCTGCCGGCTGCTTCTTTTGTAAGGATGCTTTTCCGCTGGCTGACTGCATCTTTTTACGGACAGCTTCCCGCTCCCGTTCCATCGCAGCCATATTGGCATTTCCGGCGCCGTATTTATGGAAGTTGCGGATGGTCTGGTCCGCGACTTCTTTGGCTTCCCTGAGGATGACTGCTGCCTCTTCATTCGCTTCGCGTATGATCTTTGCCTTGCGTTCCTCCAAACGGTCTTTTTGCTCGGAAAGCTGCTTCTTTAACCGCTCCATTTCCTCACGGTAGGCACTGATCTGCTCCTGATCTTTCTCGAGGCGTCTTCTGCTGTCTTCCAGATCCGCGATCACATCTTCAAAACTCTCGGTCTCCTGAGAGATCCGTCCTTTTGCATCCTCGATCAGGTGTTTTGGCAGTCCGATCTTCTCAGAGATTGCAAAGGCATTACTCTTTCCGGGAATACCGATCAGAAGATGATAGGTCGGGCTAAGGGTCTCAACATCAAATTCGCAGCAGGCGTTTTCCACGCCTTCCGTGCCCAATGCATAGAGCTTCAACTCACTGTAATGTGTCGTCGCCATCGTCATGCTGCCACGCTCTCTGAGCGTCTCTAAAATTGCAACTGCAAGCGCAGCACCTTCTTCCGGATCGGTCCCGGCGCAAAGCTCATCAAACAATACCAGCGACTGGTCGTTGGCACCTTTCAGGATGTTGACGATATTGGTCATATGAGATGAAAACGTACTTAAGCTCTGTTCGATGCTCTGTTCGTCTCCGATATCTGCATAAATCTTTTGAAAAACAGGCAGCATGGAACGATCCCCTGCAGGGATATGCAGTCCGGCCTGTCCCATCAGAGAAAATAAACCGACCGTCTTTAAGGAAACGGTCTTACCGCCCGTATTCGGTCCGGTCACGACCAGAACATGGAAATCCTCTCCCATATAGACATCGATCGGCACTGCTTTCTTTTGATCAAGCAGTGGGTGACGTCCCTTTCGAATCTTTAAGATGCCTTTATCATTAAACTCAGGACGCATGGCATTCTGATCCAAGGCCAGCTTACCCTTCGCAAAGATAAAGTCCAGATCCTTTAAAATACGGAAATCCGCTTCCAGGGAAGATGCATATTCATTGGTCTGCTCAGAAAGCTCCGCCAGGATCTTGTCGATTTCTTCTGCTTCTTTTCCAAAAGCCTCACGCAGATCATTGTTGAGCTTGACGACCGCCATCGGTTCTACAAACAGGGTCGAACCGCTTGAGGACTGATCATGCACCATGCCGGGCACATCACCTTTATGCTCAGCTTTAACAGGCAGACAATATCTGCCGTGACGCATCGTAATGATCGGATCCTGCAGATAGGTCCTTCCTGCGTTGCTGTTTACGATCTGCTGTAGGGAAGCACGGATTCTGTCATGGATCCCGCGAATGGTTCTGCGGATCTGCCTGAGTGCAACGGATGCCTCATCACTGATCTCATCCTCTGCGATAATGCAGCGTTTGATCTCCTCTGCCAAAGGCGTACAGGGTTCCAGTCCGTCAAACAGCCCCTGCAGAGAATCAGAAGGCAGATCATCCCGTTCTTCCCGTCCGTAAGCCTTCACACGTCTGGCCACTTCCAGAAGCCTTCCGACCTGCAAAAGCTCTGCTGCATTTAAAACACCGCCCATTTCCAGGCGTTTTAACATCACGTTCGGATTTCGCATCCCTGCGAAAGAAACATTCCCTTTGCGCAGAATCCTGGCCAATGCATCAGAAGTCTCCTGCTGCGCACGCATGATGCGGCCGAGGTCACGCATAGGCTCTAATTTTTTGCACAGCGTGATCCCGTCTTCAGACGTTGCTCTTTCTGCAAGCATTTCTATGATTTTGTCATATTCTAATATATGGTAAACTTTCTTATTCATCGATATCAATTCTAACATGTGCATAAAATTGGCACAAGAAAAACAGCAGTCCTTTTACAGAACTGCTGTCTTTTCGTAAATCGTTTTTTGGATCTTATACCAGCTCAAGTACGACTTCCATCGCGCCGTCACCCTTACGCGGTCCGATCTTGATGATACGGGTATAACCACCGTTACGGTTTTCATACTTCGGTGCGATCTCTGTGAACAGTTTGTCGACCAGATCAACCTCTTTGCGGTCTCTCTTCTTCTCAGCCGGCTCAACAACCGGATACAGAACCTTCATGATCTCACGTCTGGCATGCAGACGGGACGGAAGATCTTTTTTGATAGTCTTGTCCACTTCTTCGTATACTGTACGCTTCTTGCCGTCAACGACCTCTTTGATTCTCTTGCCGTCAGCATCTTTCTTAGCGACTTTTGCTTTTACGGTAACTTCTTCAAAGTTGTCTTTTTCTTTGACAGCTTTTGCGATCAGACGCTCAGCAACCTTACGTACTTCCTTTGCTCTAGCTTCTGTCGTGATGATACGACCGTTGTGAAGCAGTGCAGTTGTCTGGTTGCGCAGAAGCGCTTTTCTCTGGTCAGCTGTTTTATCTAATTTACGATATTTTGCCATGATTTCCTCCTCCTTGGGTACATCAGTCATCGCTCTTTGGTCAACTTACACGACTGATGCTCATGTGTGTTTGAATCCTGAAAGGATCCTTTGTGTCATCGACAGATCAGATGCCCGTGGTCTTACTCCTTCTGCCGTATATTGCAGATGCTTTTGTTTAAGCTCTGCTTTAAGCGTCCTCTCCCTGATTCAGGGAAAGACCCAGCTCATTCAGTTTTGCCAGAACTTCTTCTAATGATTTACGGCCCAGGTTACGAACCTTCATCATATCATCCTGTGTCTTATTGGTCAGCTCCTCTACCGTATTGATACCGGCACGCTTGAGGCAGTTGTAAGAACGAACGGAAAGCTCCAGCTCGTCAATGTTCATCTCCAGAACTTTTTCCTTTGATGTCTCATTGTTCTCGATCATGACCTCTGCTTCCTGTCCCTTTTCAGACAGATCAACAAACAGGCTCAGATGCTCGCTCAGAACCTTAGCAGCAAGGCTGACTGCATCATCCGGACGCAGTGTTCCGTTTGTATATACCTCTAAGGTCAGCTTGTCATAATCGGTCACGTTTCCGACACGTGTGTTCTCTACATGCAGATTTACACGCTCTACCGGTGTGTAGATGGAATCGATCGCGATCACGCCGATCGGTGTGTCGTCGGATTTGTTACGATCCGCACTGACATATCCTCTACCTTTGGTGATCGTCAGCTCCATGAACAATCTGCAGTCTGAACCACCATTCAAATGAGCGATCTCGATGTCTTTGTTAACAACTTCGATATCGGAATCCGCCTGAATATCAGCACCGGTTACAGTGCCTTCCCCTTCAAACTCAATGAAAGCAACCTTTGCTTCATCGGTTGAACTGGTATTCTTCAGTGCGATCTCTTTGATGTTCAGAATGATCTCGGTCACATCCTCTTTTACACCCGGGATAGTAGAAAACTCATGCTGTACACCGTCAATCTTTACCTGACTGACAGCTGCACCCGGCAGAGAGGAAAGCATGATCCTGCGTAATGAGTTGCCCAGTGTTGTTCCATAACCTCTTTCAAGGGGCTCAACGACAAACTTTCCATATTTATTATCTTCTGAGATCTCAGCAATCTCAATTTTCGGTTTTTCAAAATCGAACAACGCAAGCCCTCCTTATAAACTAATTATTTGGAATACAACTCGACGATCAGCATCTCATCAACAGGAACGTCAATCATGCTGCGCTTCGGAATCTCCTTAACAGTGCCGCTTAAGTTCTCCTGATCAGACTCAAGCCACTCCGGTACGATACGGCTGCCTGTTACTTCAAGGATGTCTTTGTAGCGCTGCATTGTCTTGCATTTTTCTTTGATCTCGATCACATCACCGGCTTTAACCTGGTAAGACGGAATCTGTACGCGCTTGCCGTTTACCAGTACGTGTCTGTGGTCTACGATCTGTCTAGCCTCTTTACGGGTTCTTGCGAATCCAAGGCGGAATACTACGTTGTCCAGTCTGCACTCAAGCATGGACATCAGGTTCTCACCAGTCATGCCTTTCATGCGGTCTGCCTTCTCATAATAGTTATGGAAGGGTTTTTCCAGAACGCCATAAATAAATTTAGCTTTCTGCTTCTCACGCAGCTGAAGACCGTAATCAGAAATCTTACGGCTGGAACGCTTCAGCGTACGATTGGATTTCTTATCGATGCCAAGATAAGCCGGCTCCAGGCCGAGTGATCTGCATCTTTTCAGAACAGGTACTCTATTTACTGCCATTTTGGCTACCTCCTAATAAATCAGAACTATACGCGACGACGTTTTGGCGGGCGGCATCCGTTATGCGGTACAGGTGTAACATCTGTGATGCTTAATACCTGCAGACCGTTTGCACCCAGTGCACGGATTGCTGCTTCTCTTCCTGAACCCGGACCCTTTACAAATACATCCACAGTCTTCAGACCATGAATCAGAGCCGCTTTTGTCGCAGTCTCTGCTGCCATCTGAGCAGCATATGGAGTAGATTTCCTTGAACCTCTGAATCCAAGACCACCGGCACTTGCCCATGACAGAGCATTGCCCTGTGCATCCGTTAATGTAACGATTGTATTGTTGAAGGAAGCCTGGATATGTGCCTGTCCATGTTCAACGTTTTTCTTTACGCGTCTTGTAGTTGATCTTCTCGCAACTTTTTTCGCCATAATAAAACTAACCTACTTTCTTAACTTTTATTTTTTCTTGTTTGCAACGGTTCTTCTCGGACCTTTTCTTGTCCGCGCATTCGTCTTGGTCTTCTGGCCGCGAACCGGCAGACCCTTTCTATGACGGATTCCGCGATAGCATCCGATTTCCTGCAGTCTCTTGATGTTCATCGCAACTTCACGACGCAGATCACCTTCTACGACCTGAGTCTGATCGATCACATCACTGAGACGCTTTACTTCTTCGGCCGTCAGATCTTTACAACGGGTATCCGGATCAACGCCAGCCTCAGCGATGATGCGCTTAGCGCTGGAAACACCGATTCCGTAGATATAAGTAAGACCGATCTCTACACGTTTGTCTCTTGGTAAATCGACACCTGCAATACGAGCCATGTGTGTTCATACCTCCATGATATTCTTTGTTCCGTTTTTTGTTCCATACAGCCGGCCCTCATACAGCTCCGGATCTCTCCGGCCTGAAATGTGTGCATGCACCAGCACTGTATTTTCGCTTCCCGCGTCCTCGGTATCAAAACGCAAAAAAGCCAGTGGAATCCACTGTTTTATGAATAACAGCAGTCTAGACTGCTGCAGCCGCCTTCATAATAAATAAGAAAAAAGATTTGATAGAATCATCCCTGACGCTGTTTATGCTTCGGGTTTTCGCAGATGATTCGGATACGACCTTTGCGCTTAATGACTTTACATTTTTCGCACATCGGCTTCACTGATGAACGTACTTTCACAGTATCTTCCTCCTTTCTCAAACATCCGGAAATACGCATAGTACTCCCTTGTTCTTTTAAAGCGTCGGTAAAGATTATAGCATGACGCCAAACAGAATACAAGTATTATTTTGCACGCCAGATAATACGTCCTTTTGAAAGATCATAAGGGGAAAGCTCCAGTGTAACTTTGTCTCCCGGCAGGATACGGATAAAGTTCATACGCAGCTTACCGCTGATATGAGCCAGTACCTCGTGGCCGTTCTCAAGTTCTACCTGAAACATTGCATTCGGGAGTTTTTCTTTTACAATTCCCTCTACTTCAATGACATCCGCTTTTGACATTCAACTAAACCTCCGCTTGTTTATACAATCTCAATGCCCTTTTAATGGTTAGATCCGTGCACTCACTGAGTGCCTCTGTTACGTTCTCCGGTAAATGGATGACGGGCTGTACGTGCCGTCTGTTCTTTTTCTTCGGACTCTCGATCGTCCTTTTTTCTCCATCTGCAAGAAGAACCTGATCGTCATCACTTGCAATGATGACATATGTTTTTCCTTTATCATGACCGCAGAGGGAAACACAAAGCTTCCCTCTAAGGTCTGTATCGTATGTTTTCATTATCCTACGATTCCGATGATATCTGCAAACACCTTATCCATTGCCTGCATGCCGTCTACTTCTGAGAGGATTCCCTGCTCTTTATAGTAGTCGATCAGCGGCTGTGTCTGCTCATGATATACATTCAGACGATTCTGGACTGTTTCCGGTTTGTCATCATCACGAAGGATGATCTCGGAACCGCAACGGTCACAGATGCCTTCTTTTTTCGGCGGGATGTTAACGATATGGTAGGTTGCGCCGCAGTTTAAGCAGGCACGTCTTCCACCCATTCTCTCAACGATCTGTGCATCGTTTACTTCGATGTCGATCGCATAATCCATCTTCTGTCCGATCGCGCTGAGTGCCTCTGTCAGAGCCTCTGCCTGCGGGATCGTTCTCGGGAAACCATCCAGGATGAAACCGTTTGCACAGTCTTCTTTCTGGATTCTGTCTACTACCAGGTCACAAACCAGCTCATCCGGAACCAGCTCACCGGCATCCATATAGCCTTTTGCTTTCTTTCCAAGCTCTGTGCCTTCCTTGATATTCGCACGGAAGATATCTCCGGTTGAGATATGCGGAATGCTGAACTTATCTGCGATCTGTTTTGCCTGTGTACCTTTTCCTGCGCCGGGTGCGCCAAGCATGATGATTTTCATATGGTTACCTCCCGTTTATGCCTTGCATACTGCATGAAACACCTTTAGGGAAGTACGGGATACGCACTTCCCTATGATTTTTAGGTTATGAATTCAGGAATCCTGAATAATTCCGAACCAGCATCTGCGAATCGATCTGCTTCAAGGTCTCAATAACAACACCGACGATAATGATCAGTGACGTACCGCCAAATGAGATCGTGGCATTGAAAAATCCTTCAAAGAAGATCGGTATGATCGCAACGATCGACAGTCCGCATGCTCCGATGAAGATGATATATCCGAGCATTGTCTGCAGATAATCGCTGGTTGGTTTACCCGGGCGGATACCCGGAATAAATCCACCGGATTTCTTCATGTTGTTTGCGACTTCCAACGGATTAAATGTAATCGTTGTATAGAAGTAAGCAAACGCGATGATCAGTAAAACATATACTGCCAGGCCGATCGTATATACCGGTCTCGCTCTGTCACACCAGTTTGACTGGCTTAACATGTTCAGGATAAATCCGCCGACACCGCCGGGGTTTTTCCCAAGCAGCTGTGTGATGACTACCGGGAACATCATGATCGACTGAGCGAAGATGATCGGGATAACACCTGCCGTATTGACACGAAGCGGAATGTGTGAGGAATTTCCTCCAACCTGTGTTCTTCCTCCGAAAACTTTTCTGGAGTACTGAACCGGGATCCGACGCTCCGCACCCTGCAGCATAACAACCAGGATGATAACTGCCAGGATGATCGCAATGATGATCGCGCCTGCAAGGATCATATTCTGAATGTTTTTGCCGATGACGAACTGCTGCCATAACGCACGCAGGTCATACGGGATACGTGAAATGATGTTGATCGTCAAAACGATAGAAATACCGTTTCCGACACCTTTCTCCGTGATCCGCCCACCGATCCACATCAGTGTTGTGGAGCCGGCTGTCAGCGCCGCAACTGCCATAATGATGTGCAGTGCGTCATACTGAACCAGATATCCCTGTCTGCCGAATCCGACTGCCATAGCAATGGACTCGCCAAGAGAAAGCGCAACGGTCAGATAACGGGTGATCGCCGTCATCTTCTTCCGTCCTTCTTCGCCTTCTTTATGCCATTCCTCAAATTTCGGAATCGCGATTGTCAGAAGCTGCATGATGATCGATGATGTGATGTACGGTGTAATGTTCAATGCAAAGATTGACATGTTCTCAAATGAACCACCAGTGATCGCATCAAAGAATCCCAGATTGCCGCTGCCGCCAAGATTTGCTTCCATCCACTGTTTGAAAAACTCGCCGTTTACTCCCGGCATCGGAATCTGACTTCCGATTCGGATCACCACCAGCATCAGAAATGTAAAGATCAGGCGCTGGCGGATTTCCGGTGTTTTAAAAGCATTTTTGATTTTGGTCAGCATTAGATTACCTCTGCACTTCCCCCTGCTGCTTCGATTTTCTCCTTAGCAGATGCTGAGAATGCATTTGCCTGTACGGTAAGCTTTTTGGTCAGCTCGCCATTCCCAAGGATTTTTACACCATCTTTCGGATTGCGTACGATTCTGGTCTCAACAAGCATGTCCACTGTTACAACCGTACCGTCCTCAAACCGCTCGAGAGCAGCTACATTTACCGGAATGATTTCCTTTGCGTTAATATTTGTAAAGCCGCGTTTCGGGATCCGGCGATATAAAGGCATCTGACCACCTTCAAATCCCGGTCTCGGTGCTCCACCTGAACGAGCCTTCTGACCCTTATGTCCTTTACCGGCTGTCTTGCCGTTTCCGGAACCATGGCCTCTGCCCCTTCTGAAATTATTGCTGTGCTTGGAGCCTTCCGCCGGACTTAAATTTGATAAATCCATCATGGTACCTCCTTCTCCTATCTTATACTTCTTCTACTTCTACAAGATGTTTCACCTGGAATACCATGCCGCGGATTGCCGGGTTGTCCGGTTTCTCAACAGTAGCATGCATTTTACGCAGTCCAAGCGCTTCTATGGTTTTTTTATGTTTTGGTTTCGCACCGATCGGTGACTTAACCAATGTGATCTTTAATGTATCAGCCATCGTAAACCTCCTGTTTTAACCTAAGATCTCGTCGATACTCTTACCGCGTGCTTTGGCAACTTCTTCCGGAGATTTCAACTGGCTAAGCGCATCGATCGTTGCAAGTACAACGTTCTGCTTGTTGTTTGAGCCCAGTGACTTTGTACGGATATTACGGATACCTGCAAGCTCGCAAACGCTACGTGCCGGACCGCCGGCGATAACACCGGTACCTTCCGGACTTCTCTTCAGCAGTACGTGTGCGCCGGTATGCTTTCCTTCAATATCATGTGTGATACTGTTGTTCTTATCCAGCTTTACCTCGATCAGGCGTTTTGTTGCATCTTCTTTTCCTTTGCGGATCGCTTCCGGAATTTCAGTTGCTTTGCCCAGGCCTGCGCCAACATGACCATTGCCGTCACCAACAACTACAAGGGCTGTAAAACGCATGTTACGTCCACCCTTTACTACTTTGGTGACACGCTTGATCGTTACAACTTTTTCTTCCAGCTCGAGCTGGTCAACATCAATAATTGTACGTTTCATGTGTTACTCCCCTCCTGTTAAAAGTCTAATCCGGCTTCGCGAGCTGCGTCTGCCAGCGCCTGTACTTTACCCTGATAGATAAAACCGCCACGGTCGAATACGACTGTTGTGATGCCTGCATCCAGTGCCTTCTTAGCGATTGCGGTTCCAACCTGTGCGGCTGCATCTACGTTATTAGTTTTTTCACAGGCTTCTTTGATTTCTTTTTCAAGAGTGGAAGCTGCTGCCAGTGTACGACCGGCCTCGTCATCGATAATCTGAGCATACATATGGTTGTTGCTTCTGAATACAGCCAGACGCGGTCTTGCGGCAGTACCTGCCAAGTTTTTACGAACTCTAGCGTGTTTTTTTACACGATTTGCAGTTCTGGATTTTTTATTAACCATTTTTAAGCCTCTCCTTTAATTACTTACCGGTCTTACCAACCTTGCGTCTGATATGCTCGTCAGCATATTTAATGCCTTTGCCCTTATACGGTTCCGGACGTTTCTTGTCGCGGATCTCAGCCGCATACTGGCCGACTTTTTCCTTATCGATACCTTTGACGATAATTTTGTTACCGTCAACTTCTACTTCTACACCTTCCGGATCTTCCATCTCTACCGGATGAGAGAATCCAAGGTGAAGTGTCAGCTTTTTACCCTGCTTGATCGCACGGTAACCAACACCGTTTAATTCAAGATTCTTCTGATAGCCGGTGTGAACACCTACTACCATGTTGTTGATCAGTGATCTGGTCAGACCATGGAGTGCCCGGTTTCTCTTCAGATCATTCGGACGCTCTACGATGATCTCCGCACCTTCCTGTTTAATGGTCATTTCCTCCGGCAGCACTCTCTCGAGTGTTCCCTTCGGTCCTTTAACTGTCACCAGATTATTTTCTGCGATCGTAACGGTTACACCGTCCGGGACCGCGATTGGCATTCTTCCTACACGTGACATGCCCGTACCTCCTGTAATCTTACCAGACGAAAGCGAGTACCTCGCCGCCGACCTGTAATTTTCTTGCTTCTTTGTCTGTGATCACGCCCTGGTTTGTAGAAAGGATTGCTACGCCCAGACCGCCAAGCACACGCGGGATCTCATCTTTACCTGCGTAAACGCGAAGACCCGGCTTAGAGATTCTCTTGATGCCGCTGATGATCTTATCGTTCTTTGTTGCGCCATACTTCAGTGTAATATGGATCACATCAAATCCGCTCTCATTAACGATTTCATATTTTGCGATATAGCCTTCTTTTTCCAGAATGTCAGCAATGGCTACTTTCATTTTTGAAGAAGGAACATCTACTGTGTCATGTTTTGCAGTATTGGCATTACGGATTCTTGTAAGCATATCTGCAATCGGATCACTCATTGTCATGATTATTTCCTCCTTACCAACTACTCTTCTTTACGCCCGGGATCTCGCCCTTATAAGCCAACTCACGGAAACATACTCTGCAGATACCGTATTTTCTAAGGTATGCATGCGGACGTCCGCAGATCTTGCAGCGGTTGTATTCTCTTGTGGAGAATTTCTGCTTACGCTGCTGTTTGATTTTCATAGATTTCTTTGCCACTATCCTATCCTCCTGTTAACGTGCAAATGGCATTCCGAACTGTGCCAGCAGCTCACGTCCTTCTTCGTCTGTCTGAGCTGTTGTAACAACGATGATATCCATACCTCTGATCTTGTCTACCTTATCGTACTCGATTTCAGGGAAGATCAGCTGCTCTTTGATACCCATGGAGTAGTTTCCACGTCCATCAAAGGAGTTCGGATTCACGCCGCGGAAGTCGCGGACACGCGGAAGTGCCAGGTTAACCAGGCGATCCAGGAATTCATACATACGCTCACTTCTGAGTGTAACCATGCATCCGATCGGCATGCCTTCACGAATCTTAAAGTTCGCAACGGATTTCTTAGCCTTTGTGATGACCGGTTTCTGACCGGAGATGATCTCCAGGTCTTTCATAGCGGACTCCAGGATCTTGGCATTTTCTTTTGCTTCACCAACACCCATGTTGATTACGATCTTGTCAATCTTCGGAACCTGCATAACATTCTTGTAGCCGAATTTTTTGATCATCGCATCAACGATTTCATTTTCGTACTGTTCTCTCAGTCTGCTCAATGTTAAGCCCTCCTTTCCTAATCAATCACATCGCCGGTCTTCTTTGCGTAACGAACTTTTTTGTCACCGTCAAATTTGAAGCCGATTCTGGTTGCTTCGCCTTTGTGCAGATACATTACGTTCGATACATGGATCGGACCTTCTTCTGTGATAATGCCGCCTGCAGGGTTAGCTGCGCCGGGCTTAACATGCTTTGTGCGCTGATTTACACCTTCTACGATTACGGTGTCTTTTTTCGGATCAACAGAGAGAACTTTTCCCTCTTTTCCGAGATCTTTTCCGGCGATCACGCGAACGGTATCACCTTTTTTGATTTTCTGCATGATCCTACCTCCTACAATACTTCCGGAGCCAGAGAAACGATCTTCATGAACTGTTTCTCACGAAGCTCTCTTGCTACCGGTCCGAAAATACGGGTTCCTCTCGGTGTCTTGTCATCTTTGATGATGACTGCTGCGTTCTCATCGAAGCTGATGTATGAACCGTCTTTACGACGTGTGCTTCTCTTTGTACGAACGACAACTGCTTTTACGATATCACCTTTTTTGACAACGCCGCCTGGTGTTGCATCTTTAACCGTAGCAGTAATAATGTCACCGATGTGTGCATATCTTCTGGTCGAGCCGCCCATTACGCGGATGCAAAGGATTTCTTTTGCTCCTGTATTGTCGGCTACTTTCAGTCTGCTTTCCTGCTGAATCATACTGACAGCCTCCTTATCTTGCTTTCTCGATAATCTCGACCAGTCTCCATCTCTTATCTTTGGATAACGGTCTGGTCTCCATGACACGTACTCTGTCGCCGATGCCGCACTCGTTGTTCTCATCGTGTGCCTTCAGGCGGTACGTTCTTTTTACGATCTTATTGTAAAGTGGATGTCTTACACTGTCTTCAATAGCAACCACGACCGTCTTATCCATCTTGTCGCTGACCACTTTTCCGACACGCGTCTTTCTCAGATTTCTTTCTTCCACAATGGTCTCCTTTCAAGGATCTTTCCTGTGACTATTCCGCCTTTTCGGTCATAACAGTCTGGATCCTGGCAATATTTCTCTTGACTTCTTTGATTCTTCCTGTGTTCTCCAGCTGGTTTGTAGCATTCTGGAAACGCAGATTAAAGAGTTCTTTTTTTGCATCTACGAGCTGCTCTTTCAGCTGTGCAGCGTCGTAATTTCTTAATTCTTCTAAATATTTACTTGATCTCATTACTGTTCACCGCCTTCTAAATCCGCACGGGAAACAACCTTGCACTTGCACGGCAGTTTATGCGATGCAAGACGCAGAGCTTCACGGGCTGTGTCTTCAGGTACACCGGCAATCTCAAAAAGTACGCGTCCCGGTTTAACAACTGCTACCCAGTACTCCAGGGCACCTTTACCGGATCCCATTCGGGTCTCAGCAGGTTTTGCGGTAACCGGCTTGTCCGGGAAAATCTTGATCCAGACTTTACCGCCTCTCTTTACGTGACGGGTCATCGCTACACGGGCTGCCTCGATCTGATTGGAACGAATCCAGCAGGGTTCGGTAGCAACGATACCAAATTCACCATTGGTGATCCGGGTTCCTCTGGTCGGTTTGCCGGCCATAGATCCGCGGAACTGTTTCCGATGTTTTACTCTTTTCGGCATTAACATTATCTATCTCCCCCTTCTGCTTTCTTCGGAAGGATTTCGCCTTTGTAGATCCAAACCTTAACACCTACTTTACCATAGGTTGTGTCTGCCTCAGCGAATCCATAGTCGATATCAGCGCGCAGTGTCTGCAGCGGGATGGTTCCCTCACTGTAGAACTCGGTACGTGCCATATCAGCACCACCCAGACGTCCGGAAACGGAAGTCTTGATTCCAAGTGCACCGGCTCTCATGCAACGTCCCATGCAGGACTTCATAGCACGACGGAAGGATACACGGTTCTCAAGCTGTGCAGCGATGTTTTCTGCAACAAGCTGTGCATCTTTGTCCGGTCTCTTGATTTCTTTGATGTCAACGATGAGCTTTTTGTCAGTGAACTTCTGAAGGTCTTTTTTCACCTTCTCGATCTCTGCGCCGCCCTTACCGATAACAACGCCCGGTTTTGCGGTGTAGATTGTGATTTTAACACGGTCACTGGTACGCTCGATCTGGATATCAGAAATACCTGCGCTGTATAATTTTTTCTTCAGGAACTGTCTGATATTGTAATCTTCTACGAGAAGGTCTGCAAAATTATCTTCTGCATACCATTTTGAACTCCAGTCTTTAATGACTCCTACTCGTAAACCATGGGGATTTACTTTCTGTCCCATAATACTCCTCCTATTTCTCGTTCAGCACGATCGTAATGTGGCAGGTTCTCTTCTCGATACGATAAGCTCTGCCCTGTGCTCTTGGCCGGATACGCTTCATTGTCGGACCTTTGTTTGCGAAGCACTCTTCTACATAAAGGTCATCTGCTCTCAGTCCGTTGTTGTTCTCTGCATTTGCGATTGCAGATTCTAACAGCTTTTTGATCACGCTGGAAGCGTAACGAGGATTGTAGGTTACGATAGCGAGTGCAGTTGCTACGTCCTTGCCGCGGATCGCGTCAAGTACGAAGCCTGCTTTCTGTGCAGACATTCTTGCGTAAGATAACTTAGCAGAAGGTCTGTTGTCTTTATTCGCATTTCTCTCTCTTTTGATCTGTGATCTATGCCCTTTTGACATTTTTCATAGCCTCCTTCTACTTTCTTCCGCTCTTCTTTTCGTCTTTACCGTGTCCTCTGTAGGTACGGGTTGCAACGAACTCGCCGAGTTTATGTCCAACCATGTCTTCCGTGATGTATACCGGGACATGTCTTCTGCCGTCATGAACGGCGATGGTATGTCCGACGAATGACGGGAAGATCATGGAACGACGGGACCAGGTTTTGATAACCTGCTTGTCGCCGGATTCATTCATTGCATCGATCTTCTTTAATAAGCTTTCGTCTGCGAAAGGTCCTTTTTTTAATGAACGACCCATTTTCTTACCTCCCTAATTACTTAATGGCTCTGCCGTCTCTTCTTCTGACGATCAGTTTGTTAGATGCTTTCTTCTTCGGTCTGGTCTTCAGGCCAAGTGCCGGTTTACCCCAAGGTGTGCACGGACCCGGACGTCCGATACCGGTCTTACCTTCACCACCACCATGCGGATGGTCATTCGGGTTCATAACAGAACCACGAACGGTCGGGCGGATGCCCATGTGGCGTTTCCGGCCTGCCTTACCCAGATTGATCAGGTTATGGTCACCGTTACCTACGACACCGATTGTCGCACGGCAGTTTGCCGGAACCATACGCATCTCACCGGAGGGAAGACGAAGTGTTGCATATTTACCTTCTTTAGCCATCAGCTGTGCGGAGTTACCTGCAGAACGAACCATCTGTCCGCCCTTGCCCGGATGCAGCTCGATGTTGTGTACCTGTGTACCAACCGGAATGTTTGCAAGCGGGAGGCAGTTGCCTACGCGAACTTCTGCTTCCGGTCCGCTGACAACGGTCATTCCGTCTGTCAGACCCTGCGGAGCCAGGATGTAAGCTTTTGTACCATCCTGATAGCAGATCAGTGCGATGTTAGCTGTACGGTTCGGATCGTACTCGATACCGATTACCTTTGCCGGCATACCGTCTTTGCTGTTACGCTTGAAATCGATGATTCTGTATTTTCTCTTTGCACCGCCGCCGCGATGTCTTACTGTTATTTTACCCTGGTTGTTTCTTCCAGCCGTCTTTGAGGATGATACCAGCAGGGATTTCTCCGGAGTAGTTTTTGTGATCTCGGAAAAATCAGAGCCGGTCATGTTACGTCTGGAAGGTGTATACGGGTTATAAGTTTTGATTCCCATTGTATGCTCCTTTCAATTACAGACCTGCAAAGATTTCGATATCCTTGCTGTCTTCCGTCAGTGTGACGATTGCCTTCTTGGTGTCAGCTCTCTTTCCGCTGATCACGCCCTGACGGGTGTTACGACGGCTAGATTTGCCTGTCTGGTTCATTGTGCGAACCTTCTCTACCTTGACATCGTCAAACATCTTCTCTACAGCTTCCTTGATCATGGCTTTGTTTGCCTCCGGATGAACCAGGAATGTGTATTTTTTCTCTGCCATGAGATTCATGCTTTTTTCTGTAACCACTGGTTTGAGGATTACGTCATAGTACTGAATGTTTGCCATTATGCATACACCTCCTCGATGGTTGCAACGGCATCCTTTGTTACGACAACTGTGTCATATTTCAGGATGTCATATACATTGATGGTATTCGTCAGTGCGGTTTTGACATCTTTTACGTTAGCTGCTGAGCGGATGATGGTCTCATCATTGTCGTTTAATACGACCAGTGCTTTAGCTACGTTCAAGTTGTTCAGCACGTTTACGAAATCCTTTGTCTTGATCGCATCCAGCTTCAGCTCATCAAGTACAACGAACTTGCTGTCAGCTACTTTTGCGGAAAGTGCAGATTTTAATGCTGCTCTCTTTTCCTTTTTGTTTACCTTCTGTGTGTAGTCACGCGGTACCGGTGCGAATACAACGCCGCCGCCTGTCCACTGCGGAGATCTTGTTGAACCCTGTCTTGCATGACCGGTTCCTTTCTGTCTCCAAGGTTTTCTTCCGCCGCCGGATACTTCCGAACGGGTTTTGGCTTTCTGTGTGCCCTGGCGGTTGTTTGCCAGCTGTGCAACGACTGCCTTATGTAACAGATGCTCGTTTGGCTCTACTCCGAAGATTGCATCATTGAGATCGATCGTTCCCACTTCTTCGCCAGCCATATTATAAACAGATACGGTTGCCATCTGTATGTCCTCCTTTCCTCACTAAGCGTTAAGCCTTAACTGACTCTCTGATTGTAACCAGTGCTTTCTTCGGGCCCGGTACAGAGCCTTTGATCAGCAGCAGGTCGTTCTCCGCATCTACGCGAACAACTTCCAGATTCTGAACAGTTACTTTCACGCTTCCCATGTGACCCGGCATGCCTTTGCCCTTGAATACCTTGCTCGGGCTGGAGCATGCACCGTTGGAACCCTGATGGCGATGGAACTTGGAGCCGTGTGTCATCGGACCTCTGTGCTGTCCGTGACGCTTGATCGCACCCTGGAATCCCTTACCTTTGGAGATTGCAGTTGCATCGATCTTGTCACCGGCTTCAAAAATGTCTGCTTTGATCTCATCAGCCAGATTGTAATCTGCAGCGTTCTCAAACTTGAACTCGCGGACAAAACGTTTTCCGGATACGCCGGCTTTGTCGAAGTGTCCTTTCTGCGGCTTGTTTACGCCGTGACGGTTGCGGACTTCTTTTTTGCCTGTAGCGTCAACATTGACTGCCTTTTCCTTCTTGTCCACAAATCCTACCTGAACTGCAGCGTAACCGTCGTTTTCTTCTGTCTTGATCTGTGTTACACAGCAAGGACCAGCCTGCAGTACGGTAACCGGGATCATCTCTCCGCTCTCGTCGAAGATCTGGGTCATCCCGATCTTGGTTGCCAGAATCGCTTTTTTCATGATTTTCCTCCTTCTACAGCGGAACGCTTATGCGCTCATTCTAGAATGTTTGTTACTTCATTTTGATGTCGATACTTACACCAGCCGGAACTTCCAGTCTTGTCAGAGCATCTACTGTCTTCTGTGTCGGTGCGATGATATCGATCAGTCTCTTGTGTGTTCTCTGTTCGAACTGCTCTCTGGAGTCTTTGTATTTGTGTACCGCACGAAGGATTGTTACAACTTCCTTCTTCGTGGGAAGCGGTACCGGTCCGCTGACCTCAGCTCCATTCTTCCGAACTGTCTCGATGATCTTCTTAGCGGATGCATCCACCATTTCATGATCATACGCTTTGAGGATGATTCTCATCTTCTGATTTGCCATAAAATTACCTCCATTGTTGCCTCGCAAGCCGCCTGCTTTCAGCCTGTGCTTTACGCAGAAAAAAATCACCAGCTTCGCACTTTAGTTCAGTACGACAAGCGGTGACTGTACACTCTCCCGTGTGTGTCATCCCTTCATGGAATCCACAAACACATTCTGTTCTGCTTTCGCAGCTATTGAGTACAGTGACTTGTCGCCAGTTTCCTAACATGACATTCGCTCCACGGAAAACCTGCCACAACGGGCAGCAACCTCACGCTTCAACGCTATCAATGCCACAGCACGAATCATTATAATCTAATGTGCGACAGAATGCAAGGGGTTTTTTTCAAGTTTTTTTTGGCTATACTATAAAGGCCTGATCAGGTTCTGACGTTGATATGCCACGTCAGTTCAAACAGCTGGGCGTCCACCGCCAAAACTGACGTCCAGACAGAGCAAGTCAGCTCTGGTAGTCAGGCAATGGGCGCAGAGCTCACGCATTGGGCCGCTCCGTCAGTCTTAACAAACGAGCGCAGCTTGCAGAGCTCCCGCATTGGGCTGCTCTGTCAGCCTCGGCAACCAAGATACTAGTTGTAGGGCTGACAAACAACCGAATTTGGTCAGTCCGGAAACAGCTAAAAAGGACAGCAGACTGAAACCAGTTAGAATTGTGTCAGTCCTATCAAAACTATCAGCAGCCTGTGGACTGACATTTCTTTACATTATATAAATAAGAAGGAGTTTATGTATGTGGTTAGCATCCAACTGGAAAGATTACGAAGTACTCGACTGCTCAGGCGGTGAGAAGTTAGAGCGCTGGGGCGACTACCGCCTCGTACGGCCGGATCCGCAGGTGATCTGGAATACCCCAAAGAAGGACCGTTTCTGGAAAAAGCCGAACGCACATTACCACCGCAGCAAAAAAGGCGGCGGCGAATGGGAGTTCTTTGATCTTCCGGAGCAGTGGGACATCCTTTACACACTACCGGAATCTGTCGTATCCGCAGGCTCCTACGCTGCGCACAAGGAACTTACATTCCGATTAAAGCCTTTTGCATTCAAGCATACAGGGCTTTTTCCGGAGCAGGCTGCCAACTGGGACTGGTTTTCACAGCTGATCGCCAAAGAGGCCGGCAAACGAAACAGCAGTCAGCCGGTCAAAGTCCTGAATCTCTTCGCATACACCGGCGGCGCGACGATCGCTGCTGCTGCTGCAGGCGCGCATGTGACACATGTCGATGCTTCCAAAGGCATGGTCGGCTGGGCAAAAGAAAACGCTGCCGCATCCGGCCTTTCCGATGCACCGATCCGCTGGCTTGTGGATGATTGTGTCAAATTTGTCGAGCGTGAGATCCGCCGCGGCAATCATTATGATGCAATCATCATGGATCCACCCTCCTACGGACGCGGCCCGAAGGGCGAGATCTGGAAGATCGAAGAGCGGATCCATCCGCTCGTATCTCTCTGTACAAAGATCCTGACGGATGACCCGCTCTTCTTTTTGATCAATTCCTATACCACCGGTCTGCAGCCGGCAGTTCTTTCTTATTTAATAGGAAGTGAATTAAAATCATTTAACGGCAATGTCACTTCCAGCGAGATCGGTCTGCCTGTGACAGACTCCGGCCTGGTACTGCCATGTGGTGCAAGCGGTCGGTGGTCTCGCCAATAATCTGTATCACCAAATAAAAAGCTGCGGACCACATATCCACAGCTTTTTTCATACATATAATTCTTACGCCAGCTCCTGCGTCCGCTTTTTAATCCACTGGTGTTTCTTAAAGTGGACAAATACCGGAATACTCTTGAAGACCTGATCCGACTGGATGCATAAAACAACCAGCACGACCGGCAGCTTCCACCAGAACGCCGCCATAAAGGAAAGCGGCATGACAATGCACCAGATACAGATCAGATTCATTTTTGCCATGAACTTCACATCGCCGGCTCCGCGCATGACCCCTGCGCTGACAGGCATCTGGTAGGCCATTCCCACCATGACAAAGCACATCAGGATGATCAATTGATCCGCCAGCTTTAAAGCTTCCTGCGAAAGTCCGCTGTATATGGTAAGCAAAGGCATTCGCAATGCAAACAAAAGAAGTGCCAGTATGATTCCCACGACAAGAGACAGTACACTTAATGTCCGGGCATCCTCACGGACTTTGGCATCGACGCCCTCGCCCACTGCTTTTCCGATCATAACTGCTGAAGTTAAGCTCATGGCCTGTACAACAACTTTCAGATATTGATAGAACGTCGTTGCCACGGAATTCGCCGCCAGAGCATTCGAGGAGAGACGTCCCAGAATACCTGTCTGGATCGGAATGGAAACTGCCCACAGGATCTGTGAAACCAGGATCGGCATAAATACCTTCCGATAATCCTCCCGCAGCTTCTTGTCAAACTTCAGAAAGTTCTCAGAAAAAAGCTTTAACCGTTCATCCTTTTTCCATAGGAAGATCAAAACGATCAAAAGCTCTACGATCCTTGCAACAAGCGTCCCGATCGCAGCACCTTTGATGCCAAGCTCCGGGAACCCAAAGCGTCCGAAGATCAACGTATAATTGATCGCAACATTGATGATCAGCGAGACGAGCGAAATGCCAAAGGAAATCTTTACGATCTCCACACTTCGCAGCGCAGCCATCAGCACATTCGTGAGCAAAAACAGCAGAAACGTATATTTGATGATCGACAAATAAATCACGCCCTCACCGATCACTGCAGCATCCTGCGTAAAGATCGCGATCAGCTGTGCCGGCATGAGCGCACAGATCAGGACAGCTACTACACCACAGACAACCGCCAGCTTTACAGCAATACCTGTAACGTGACGCACCGGCGAAAGCCTTCGTTCACCCCAATATTGGGATCCCAGTACCACAAGTGTCTCACCGATCGACAATGCAATCTGCTGTACAATAAAGAAGATCGAATTGACGGTCGTTGCGCCGTTTAGCGCTGCCTGACTGTAATGCCCCAGCATCATATTGTCTGCCATATTGACACTATAGGCCACGATGTTTTGTAGTGCCACCATAAAAAACATCGGAAGCAGTGCCTTATAAAAAGCCTTATCTTTTGTAAAAAAAGTCTCCTGGTACATAACTTTTCCTGATTCCGCTTAGTCCTCCTGCAGACGTTCGATCATTGCCCACAGATTCTTTACACTGTTGAAGTTCTCCGGGATGATCTCTGCTGCCGTAACAGTAATATCAAACTCTTCATTGATGATTGAGATGATCTGAAGCACATCCAGAGAATTCAGTTGCTTGCTGTCTACCAGATCCTCTGCCTCCCAGTCTACATCATCCTTAAAGTCTTCGAGCAATTCCAGTAATTCTTCCATTTTCGTATTCCTCTCTTTTCTACAAGATGTTTCTATTATAATCCAATCATACTGAGAATCAAATATGTCCAACCGCCTTCAGATACGGCAATGCCCATAATACCAGCAGGACTACCGTGATAAAGACACCCATTACACCAATCTGCTTTGTATTGCGAAGCGTTCCGAGAATGTCCTCTTTTTTCCGCTCTGTTTCCGGCACGATAAACATCCTCGCCCTTGCTTCTTTCTCTTCTGCAGTCACTCTTGTCAGCGCACTGCCGATGATCATCGCAACGATGTTGCATTCCATTCCAAACAGGCTCGGGTCAAGCCATACAGGGAGCGTAACACCTGAAAAATGCTGAAACAGCCGCATCCCGAAGCAGGCCAGAAAGCCTGTCAGCATACCGGCAAATGCCCCCGCCTTCGTCAGACGTTTGCTCAAAACAGATCCAAGCGCAACCGGCATCCATGCAGCTGAAACGATCGCGCCGCCCAAAAACATGATCCAGAAGATTGACGGCGGATTGGTCAGTGCAAATATCAGAACGACCGCACTTGCGATCACCATAAAGATTCTTCCCACCCGGATATGATGTTCTTTTTCCTTTCCGAGAATGTCATTGGCAAAGGATGCACCGATCAGCGAAAGGAATGTCGTCGCCGACGAGAGTCCTGCTGCAAGTACGCCTGTCAGGAGCAGCACACCAAGGATCTTCGGCAGCAGATTCATCGCCGCCCAGATCAGCACGTGTGACGGATCATCCAGGTCCGGATGCATCAGATTTACAAACACGGCCGACATACCGACCAGAAGCTGCAGGAAAAAGATTCCCAGTGCAGCCGGCAATGCGGAACGCACTACCGTATGCTCGCTTTTTGCCATCAGATAACGGCTCGACTGCCATGGTCCGATCATGCACACGGACATCCATACAATACCGTAGATCAGGCCCCAGGCCACATTCTCTGCACCGGTATCATAAACAACACCCGGCTGCCCTCTCCAGGACAGGTAATCGGTCAACTGCGGAGAAAGCGCGATTTCATTAATGGAATGGAACCATCCGCCGGTCCGCCAGGAAATGATAATGGTTGCCACAACCAGGATGCCGGTAAACAGCGCTGCCATCATCGTGTCTGTGATCAGAACACCGGTCGACCCGGAAAGGATCGTCAGGATGGAAAATACGATCAGTGCCAGAATGACACAGATCTTATAATCCACACCGGTCACGACCGTCATCAATGTACCGATTCCCTGTACCGTTGCCAGAAGGTATACCGTCATCGTGATCACAGCTGTGATCGCTGCCAGATTCTTCATCTTTTTCGAGCAGAACCGTTTCCCGAAGAACTCCGGAATCGTCAGCACCTTACTTCTTCTAAGGTAACGTCCGAAGAATACGGCACCGATGATATATCCTGCCACCTGCATGCTCGAAAGAATGATCATCGGCGCAAACGCACCCTGGAAGAATGTCGACGCATCTCCCATGAACATACCGGTGCTGGTATAGGAAGCGATCAGCGATCCGGCGATCAGAAATGCCGGTGCGCGCCGCCCCGCGACATAATAATCTTCTGTTGTTTTGATTCTCCTGCTGACCCAGGCGCCAACCATAATATAGATGGCCATGGAAATACACATGCCGAGGAAATAAATATTCATCTTACTTCCTCCTTCCGTTCAGACGACTGTTCAGCGTCCGTATTACATTCTGCCTCAAGATAGGGTCCATATTCTCTCTTGATCCTTTTGTGTGCAAGGACGCTTGCGATCACGATCCATACACCCACAAAAACAGAAATCACAATTTCCATCTTACAATCCCTTCATCTCTTCCTTCAATTCCCGTCTGTCGATCTTACCGTGCAGGTTATGCGGCAGAACGTCCATCTGTACGATCTTTCCAGGTACCATATATTCCGGCACCAGATCCTTCAGATTCTGTTTCAATGCTTTTCTGTCAACTTCTCCGCTGTAAAACATCACGATGCGCTGCTTAGCATCATCGTAAAAACATGCATTCTCTTCAACCCCGCTTACGGAAGCAGCATTTGCCTCAATCTCTCCCAGCTCGATCCGGTGTCCCATGTGTTTGATCTGGAAGTCCTTTCTGCCTGCAAACTCCATCTCTCCGTACCGGTTGAATTCTACCAGATCTCCGGTTCTGTAGATTTTCTCCGGATAGCAGGGATTTAACGGATTCTGTACAAAGACCGCATCGGTCAGATCCTGCCGTCTGTAATACCCATAGGCAACAGACGGGCCGTAGATGCAAAGTTCTCCCTGTTTTCCGGGTTCTGATACGGCCTGATCGTTTTCATCGAGTACCAGAACGCCGATGTTTGAAAACGGAATTCCGATCGGCAGACGGTCATTATCCGCAAAATCTCTGTCAATGACATAATACGTCGTACCGTCCGTGCTTTCCGTCGGACCGTACGCGTTGATAAATGTCGCTTCCGGCAATTCCTCCATCCATGCTTTTAACGGCGGGATCTGCATTACTTCCCCGCCAAAGATCACTTTTTTCACACTGGAAATATCCGCCAGACCAAATGCCTTCATCCGCACGATCAGAGAAAATGCCGACGGCACCCAGTAAAGCATCGTGATCTTATGCTCTTCAATGTATTTCATAATGTAGGCCGGGAATGCATAATACATTTTCGGCACGATATGCGTCGTACAGCCGACATAAAGCGGCGAGAACAGTTCAACGATTGCCATGACAAAGTAGAGTGGCGCCTGAAGTACGCTGCTGTCTTCTGCCGTGATATTATAATCCTTCGTGACCGCTTCGATATAACGGATCACAGCCTCGTGCGGTGTGACTACACCCTTCGGGACGCCTGTTGAACCGGACGTGAACAGCACATATAAAATGTCAGTCGGCAAAAGCCTCCGACCGGTATCAGCGACCAGCGCCTCATCCACATCCTGATCGATCAGATCCTCTAAGAAAAAGACCGGCGTTTCTCCCGCAACCGGTGCGATCTGATCTTCATTTTCCCGAATCGTCAGGAAAGCTTCCGGCTGAAGTGTTTCCAGGATCCGCTCTACTCTTGAGAGCGGCATTTCCGTATCCAGCACGGTATAGAAGTTACCGCTATAAGCGACACCAAGCATCGCAAGGACACAGGAAATCGACCGGTCGATATAGATCGCGACCGGTTTACGGAAAAGCTCTGCTTTGATCAGCCCCTGCGCGATTGCCTGCGACTGCTTCCGAAGCTGTGTAAAACTTACCTTTTGTTCCGGCTCCTGAAATGCTGTTTTATCCGGATATTTTTTTACGATCTCATCCAGGAAATCCGTTATGATATGTGCCAAATCATCACCCTCCGTCTATTAGAATCTTTCATACTCCACACGAATCGACCTCATCGTTTCGTAATCCGAAGTTCCTTTTTGTCTTGCATAAACCCGATACTGTTTGGTACCGCTTTTTTCCTCCGGATAGGTAAAGGTCGCATCCGGACCGTAAGGACGCACCACCTGGTACTCCGCATCCGGATTGCTTAAATCCTTCTCGGCAAAAGCATACTCTACTTCCACCTCAGATCCGGTCCATGGTGTGGCAGATACCGTCACACCTTCTCCCGGTACCATATCTGACTCCAGATAAATGCTGTCGATTCGGTTGATCGCAGAAAAATACGATGCATCCGTAAAGAACATATCTGCTGCAGACTGGCCTTGGTCTTCCATCATCCAGACATCTGCCAGAACGGATGAGAATTTGTTGGCCCCTTCTACATTACAGTGCTCCCAGTCTTTGAAATCATCCTTTCGCATCAACAGGTATTCCGGACGGACCAGGTTGAAATCATAGTAAGAAACACCTTGCTTGGCCAAAAACTCTCTGACTGCAGCATTTCGCTCCAGATAGGAAGATCCCGTCCGCAGCACCCAGCTGTAAGTATTCGGCACACCGATCACCATGATCTTCGCATGATGTGCCCGACATATTTCACAGATCGCATCCAGCTCTTCGAGCGCATCTTCTGAGAGCATCTCAGGCGTCCACTCGTCCGGGATGCATGCACCCCCATGTTCATAATCATTGATCTGCATAAATGGTTTAAAACCATCCGGTTCCCGGTAATTGTTCCAGTTTGCATTCGCAGGTTCTTCACCGGAGATCTTGGCCTGTACGTTTTTCGTCCATGCCCCTTTTGCACCTCTGCTGCTGACCCACGGGAAGATGTAATTCACCGATTCCGTATCTTTTCCGTATTCCGGATCAAACATAAAGCCTGCCGCGTTTTTCAGTCTCACGCCAACCGGCTGACCGGTATTTCTGGCACGGACAAATGCCGCCTCCGGACGGCTGTGCCGTTCATGCCCCACTCCGAGGAAATAAGGATCAAGCGCCAACACGACTGCCTCGGGTTCATGCTCCTCCATAACCATTTCGAGAAGTTCTCTGGAATGGTATAAGGACTGCGCATTGGTCCCGAGATTAAAGGAACGAAGTCCCGTTTTTTCATCGATCACAGACGGATTGATTCCCTCATAACAGTGCGAATCGCCCAGATAAACCATATCAAGAGTGCCCTTTTCAATCTTTCGGTATTGTGCAAACATTGCGCCGCTTGCCGAACTGTATGGTGTGATCAAAAAGGTCGCGACCGCGTTTAAAACAACGACTCCCACAAGCAATGCAACGACAAAGAGAATCCGTTTTCCGACTTTTTTAGAAATTCGCATAAACAAATCCTCCTCCCACGTCCTGTACATAGGAAAATGATGCTATTGTCAGGAAGATCAACAGCATCCAGATGCCCCAGCGCACTGCTGCATTCTTACTCTGGATCCACGCAAAGACGTCCGTTCCCCGTTCCCGCATCACGCTGCAGATAAACACAATTGCAATCGCGATCAGAACCAGGATCGGTACAAATTCCAGATCCTTCGCAAGTGTTTTATTGATGATGCTCTCTACGGTAGAAAGATCCCAGTCCGGTCTTGTAAAGACGCAGCGCAGCGCGATAAAGCTGTCTGCGACGCGCTGGTACTGTTCAAACAGCAGACCGATGCACACCAAAATAAAGGTCCGGATGATCTGGAACACATGGAATCCGCCGGACTTCATATTAATATGCAGTTTTTCCGCAAGACGTTTAAAGAGCGGTGCCAGCAATTCACTGACAGCGATCAGAACACCGTTGTAAAGTCCCCAGAAGACATAATTCCATCCGGTCCCGTGCCAGATTCCGACGATCAGGAAGACAACGACATTGCCGATCGCAGCCGGCAGGATCCTTCCCGTGTTTCCGAATTTCTTTACGCCCCATTTCATGACATTCATCATAGGTTTGGTAACGGCAAGCGGGTAGAATACATAATCCCGCATCCACGCACCAAGCGTGATGTGCCAGCGTCTCCAGAAATTTGCCATTGAAGTAGCAAAATACGGCTGTTCAAAGTTCTTGAGCATCTGTATGCCAAACAGCCCGGATACTGCCATTGCCATATCGATGCCGCCGGAAAAGTCCGCGTA
>JAZQEX010000068.1:0-10416 GCA_045539215.1 Eubacterium sp.
TGTCTGCCCTGGGACAGTCCGCTGCGTCTTCTAACAGGCAGGCAACAGACGAGAGGGGACCTTCCAAAAGCTCAAGGATCTCGCCGACGCTGTAATCGTCTGCCGGACGGCAAAGCTGATACCCGCCGCCTTTTCCGCTGACGCCGGTTACAAGCTTTCCGCGGACCAGTTCCTTTACGATGCTCTCAAGATATTTCTTTGAAATCTGCTGACGATCAGCGATGTCTTTTAACGGGATATGACCTTCTGTTTCATGCTCTGCAAGATCGATCATGACCCGGAGTGCGTAACGACCTTTGGTTGAAATCATGATGTTTGCCTCCTTTTCGACCTATTATATCGCAGGGTAAGTAGGTAAATCAAGTCAAAACGCTAATTACCTATTGACATGATGGGTAAATAGGTGTTATTCTCGTACTCGGAGAGCATAAACTTTGTAAAACAGAAAAAAGGGAGTTTTTCTGTATCATATATCTTTCAGTGATCAGGAGGAATTATGGGGATCATTCAGGGAATCTGTATCAGTGAAAAAAAGGGGACACAAAAGCATGAAGTTCCTTCAGCACAGCTGATAGAAGAATGGGGCATCGAAGGGGATGCGCATGCCGGAAAATGGCACAGGCAGGTGAGCCTGTTAGGCCTTGGTCAGATTGAGGATTTTCGGGCCAGAGGTGCAGAAGTGGATTTTGGAGCATTTGGCGAAAATCTGATTGTGGAAGGATTTCATTTTAAGGAGCTTCCTGTTGGGACCAGATTTCGGATCGGGGATGCATTACTTGAAATGACACAGATCGGAAAAGAATGCCACAGCCATTGTCAGATCTACAAAGTCATGGGGGACTGTATCATGCCAAGAGAAGGTGTTTTTGCACGGGTGCTCCATGGCGGGATCATCCACAAGGGAGACGAGATCATAATAGAGCAGGCCTGATGGTACAATAAATCGTAAAGGAGACAATAAAGAATGAAAATATATGCTGATAACGCAGCGACGACGAAAATGAGTCCTGCTGCAATGCAGGTGATGATCCGTTGCATGGAGGAGGATTACGGCAATCCGTCGAGCCTTTACAGTGTCGGACAGAAAGCAAAGGAAACGTTGGAGAGGGCAAGAGAGGATATTGCGGCGATCATTAACGCCTCGCCGCGAGAGATTTATTTTACCTCCGGCGGAAGTGAAGCAGACAACCAGGCACTTTTGAGTGCGGCACAGATTGGAAAAAAGAAAGGGAAGATGCATATCATTTCTTCCGCATTTGAGCATCATGCGATCCTGCACACGTTAAAAAGGCTGGAGAAAGACGGCTTTGAGATCACGCTCTTGGATGTACATGAGGATGGGCTGATTCGTCCGGAGGAAGTGGAAGCTGCGATCAAAGAGGATACCTGCCTTGTGACGATCATGTATGCTAACAATGAGATTGGGACGATCCAGCCGATCAGAGAGATCGGCGCGATCTGCAGGGCGCATCAGGTTATATTCCACACCGATGCGGTGCAGGCAGTCGGACATCTGCCGATCGATGTGGAAGCGGATCATATTGATATGATGTCGGCTTCCGGACATAAGTTTCATGGCCCGAAGGGAACCGGTTTTCTGTATGTGAAAAAGGGGATTCCGCTGACCAACCTGATCGAAGGCGGCGCACAGGAACGCGGAAAGCGCGCCGGAACGGAAAATGTTCCTGCGATCGCCGGTATGACAGAAGCGCTGAAGGCGGAGATTGCAAATATGCAGTCAAATACAGAACGTTTGCTTGCGATCCGTACACGTCTGATCGAAGGCCTGTCAGAGATCCCGCATGCTGCTTTGAACGGGGACGCAGACAAGCGTCTTCCGGGAAATGTTAATTTCTGCTTTGAGGGAATTGAAGGGGAATCACTTCTGTTGCTTTTGGATGACAAGGGCATCAGTGCATCCTCAGGCAGCGCATGTACTTCAGGGTCCCTGGACCCAAGTCACGTGCTGCTTGCAATTGGCCGCGTGCATGATGTGGCACATGGATCGCTTAGGCTGAGTATGGGTGTGGAGACGACAGATGAGGAAGTCGAGTATCTGATCACATCCGTAAAAGAAGTCGTCGAATATCTGAGAGGATTCTCACCGATCTGGAGAGACCTGATGGCAGGGAAGAAGGAATTCATTCTGTAAAGACACATGCAGAATCGATTAGGAGGAAACAGACATGGCATTATATAGCGAAAAAGTAATGGATCATTTCAGAAATCCCAGAAACGTCGGGATCTTAGAGGACGCAAATGCGGTCGGAGAAGTCGGGAACGCAAAGTGCGGAGACATCATGAAGATGTATCTTAAGATTGAAGATGATATCGTCAAGGATGTGAAGTTTGAAACATTCGGATGCGGCAGCGCTATTGCTTCAAGCTCCATGGCGACAGAGATGATCAAAGGTAAGCCGCTTTCGGAAGTAAAGGAACTGACAAACGAGGCAGTTACGGAGGCGCTTGATGGTCTTCCGGCACATAAGATCCACTGTTCCGTGCTGGCAGAAGAAGCCATTAAATCCGCCCTGGATAACTACTATGGGAATATGAATTAGTGAGAGCAGACCCTGTTGTAAAAGGGTCTGCTTTTTCGTATAATACACATATAAGTATACGGAAGAACTAGGCATTTATATCGAAAAGGAGAGGCTATGAAAATATCAACACGTGGACGATATGCGCTCAGGATGATGATCGATCTGGCAGAACACGACGGAGATGAATTTATTGCCTTGAAAGAGATCACCAAGAGACAGGGAATTTCCAAAAAGTATATGGAGCAGATCATACCGCTTTTAAATCAGGCACATCTTCTACGGACCGCAAAGGGGCAAAAGGGCGGCTATAAACTTGCCAGAAAGCCTTCTGAGATTACGATCGCAGAGATTGTCGGCTGCGCGGAAGGCGGATTGAATGTGATCGATTGCCTGGAAGATGAAGTCAATCAGTGCCCGAGAGCTGCGTATTGCCGTACGCTGCCTGTATGGGAGGGCTTAAGAAAGCTGATCAATGACTACCTTTCTGGGATCACGCTGCAGGATATTTTAGACCAGAATGCGGCAGAGATCGGGACGTATATGATTTAAGAGGAAAATGATGGACTATAACCTTGATTACCAGATATTTGTCAGCTACCGCAGAGAAGGCGGGGAAAGCCTGGCGGCACTTTTATACGAGCGGCTAACACGGATGGGATACCGTGTCTTTTATGATGTGGAATCCTTGCGCTCCGGAGACTTTAACGAAAAGCTTTTGGGCGTGATCGAGAAGTGTGAAGATATTCTTGTCGTATTGCCGCCAAACGGGCTGGATCGCTGTATCGGTGATCCTTCGGACTGGGTGCGCAGAGAGATCGAGCATGCGATCGGGTGCGGGAAAAATATCATTCCGGTTTTGATGCGGAATTTTGTCTTCCCGGAAAACCTGCCGGAAAGCATGGCAATGCTGCCAAGATACAATGGTGTGTCTGCAAACATGGAGTATTTTGATGCGGTGTTGACGAAAATGGCAGACCATATGCTCCAAAGCAAAGTAGAGTATCCTTCTGACAGAGATTATGTAGAGGAAGTGGAACGGAAAAGTGCAGAGGGATCACAGGCAGCGACCAATGAGCTGGCACTGATCTATGAGCAGGGCATGTATTCCGAGCTGCAGAATCTGTCACTGGCCTATGCTTTATATCAGAAAGCTTTTGAAGGCGGGTATCTGCATGCGGGATATAATCTGGGAGATATTTTTGAACGCTGCGCGAAGGATCTGACGCTGATCTCAGAATATGGGCTGGATACGGAAGGCAGAACCGAACCGGAAGAGATCAGACAGTTTTTCCTCGCAAAGGCAAAAGAATACTATGAAATGACGGCGACTGCAAAGCTGGCACCTGCGCAGTACCGTCTGGGAAATCTTCTGGAAAAAGATGGTGAGTATGAAGCTGCGATCCGGGAATATGAAAAGGCAGCAGAAATGGATTATCTGCCGGCACTGAATGCGCTTGGCTGGATCTATCACAATGGATTCGGCGGAGTCGAGGCAGACAGAGAAAAGGCAAAATATTATTATAAGAGAGCAATGGATGAAAAATACCCTGCATCCATTTATAATTATGCGATGCTGATCCGGTCAGAGAGGGACAAAGAGGATGAGGCTGTGAAATTGCTCAGACAGGTTGCATATGGAGAAGACGCGATTCCGCTTGCAACCTATGCGCTTGGCTGGATCTATGAAGAGAAAAAAGAGTTGAGAAATGCGATCGTCTGCTATGAGCAGGCATTTGCGCATGGTGTCAGGGAAGCCGGCGTTTCCCTGGAGCGATGCAGAAACACGATCTGGGATTTAGAGGATAAAGCGGATGCAGGCGATTGAGAAAAAACAAGTACAGGCAAAAAAGAAAACAGGCTACAACGTATATGGGGTGAAAGAAAAAACATTCCGTATTCTGGCAGGCCTGCTTGTCGGTGTGACGGCAGCGTCTGTATTGGATACCATGCTGCCATTTTTGCCATGGTGGCTGCGACTGATCGCGGAAGTGGTTTTGGTTGCTCTGGTCGTTGGTGTGCTTTTGTGGAAAGGAAGATCTGCAAAAACGAAGATCGAAGCGTATCGGAGGACAGAAGGATTTTCATTTCTGGGCTTATATAACATTGCAGTCGTAAAAGATCTCGACAGTGATGACATCATTTCCAGAGAAGCGGAAGCTTCCTACATCCGGCAGACTCTGGAGGATCTTGTTTTTCCGCAGAAAACGATCAAACAGGCGGTTTGCCTGACCGGCACATCCGGATGCGGAAAATCGACGATCCTGTCATTTTTCAGAAAAATGTACGGGGAGGATTATCTGATCTATGATATGACGGATAATTATCCGAACTTTAAGATGATCCTGGAAAAACACCTCACAAAAGAGGTTGAAAAGGAGCTGGACCTTAGAAGCAAAAACAAAAAGGTTGTATTCATTCTGGATCAGTTTGAACGATATTTCTTCCTGGATGAGCAAAAGAAGAAAGAAGTCAGGGATCTGATCATGCTGATCGCCCGTAAGAATACAGCTCTGATCCTCTCGATGCGGGAGGAATATCTGGCAGACTTCATGAAGGAGTTTAATGTCAATAATCTGAAATCGCTCGGAAGAGAGCGTCAGAACGGGAACGCCTCCGGAATCATGAATGACCTTGTCAGTACGATCAAGGATTCTGATAAAAACTACTTTATTGTATCGGATAAACGTCAGGAGAAGGCCGCAAATGAGTGGAATGGCGGTCTGATCAAGTCAAATCAGCATATTCATTTAGAACACATCGGTGCAGCGTTTGAAGATGCCGTGCTGGAACAGGTCGGAAATACCATCTTTTACTGCGAAAACCAGAACGATGCACATACACAGGAAAATGCCGAGGACCGTTTTGGAATGACAAAGCTGGAGCGCAAATGCGAACTGCAGCTTGGGGAAGACGGTAAGCTCTATTACGAAAAGCATAAGACAGAGCCGCTGATCGAGCAGCAGATCTTCTATCACATGGCTGAGTATGAGAAGAAGCGGAAAAATGCTTCGGATGAAATGCTCCTTGAATTGTATGAGATGGAAAGCTATGAGCTGTTAAATCAGTACTTTGATATTCAGCTGACATCTACCGATGATTACTACAATGCTTCGCGGATCCTGTACCTGCTCTCAACAGCACGGATCCATCAGGTCGTCATGAAGAAAACGGATCTGATCTTCGGACTGAATCCCGACTACCTGTCGCCGGAAGGCCATAAGCAGCTGACAAAGGTGCTGGAGGATCTGGTGGAGCTGCAGCTGATCAGACAGACAGTCAAGGACTCGGATCTGGAGTATGAAATCGCGCATGACTTTATTGCACAGTCTTACTTAAATTACAGCAGTTCGAATATCGACCGGAATGTCAGAGGAGCACTGGACATTTATCTCTCAGAATATCTGGATACCAGTAAGGCAGAAGGGATTCGGGCGAAACGGGAGTTTTTCAAGCGTGTACATCAGTCAGGCTTTTACCGCAACTTAACGATCGCGTTTGCGATCCTCGCAGTGATCGCATATGCCTTTGTCAATCTGGGGTATAATCCATGGGAACACGGTCTGTCTGCATGGAATGCTTACGGAGATGTCAGAAGTCTGTTCCCGTTGTTCGGAACAGAGATGAGTTTGATCTACCTCTTCTGCATGTACCAGAAAGTATTCCGGTTTTGTCGCGGCAAAAAGGAGAAGAGCTGTAAGATCACTTATGTGATCATCATGTTCGGAACTCTGATCACGATGTTTGCATATCCGCATAACATGTTCTGTATTGGAGCGTTTCTTGCGGTGATGGGATTTTTCGCTGCATTTCTTCTGGATGGGACCTATCAGCGTGCAAGCCGGATGGAACTGCGTAATTACGGGTTAAAATGCGGGCTGATGGGAATTGCATTTATATTCTTCCATCTTGTGATCTGGGCGTTTAATCCTGTGATCCCGCGGTATCTGATCGTAGTGGAAATGATCATGACCTGTATTCTGATCGGATATGCGTTCATGGCACATATGACAAGAGAAAATCTTTACGGCCGGTTAATGGATGCGTCGAGTGAACGTACCCTGCAGGAGTAGTGTCAGGAGAAAACAAAAATGGCTGAGATATTTAAACAAGTGATCAAACGGTTTTTCTGGGTGCCGTTTGTACTCGGTATGATCGGGTATTTCGGGCTGGAACATATGCGGTTCTGGGAATCGGTCTATGCATCAGGTGCCCTGTATTTTGTCAATCCTGTCGTTGATAACAGTAATCTTCTGATCCTGCTGGCAAAGATCACTGCGGTAATCGTGACGACCAGTATCCTGATCGTGATCTTAAGTACGCTTGCGGCCGCGATCGATCGTTTCTTTACGCGCAGGTATAAGGATTCCACGGCAGTGTACAGTGATACAGAAGAGGGAGAGCGTCTGGCAAAATCCCTGCGACATGGTTACTTCGCGCCCGGAAAGAAAGCTGAAAAGACCGCAAGTCACATTATCATGTATCAGAATGATCTGGATAATATCAGGCTGTATACGGATCAGAAAGAAGGTTTTTCGGGGAAACCTGTATATCTTCTGCTGAATGAGATCGATCCGTTTTTGCTGGAAGCAAGCGATAATATCCACTTTTTTAATATTTATGATCTGACGGCAAGAAAGTACTGGAAGGATAAAAATCTATTTGCGGAGGCGAGCGCGCCGGAACCGGTGCGAATCGCGATCATCGGATATGAAAAAGTCGGTCAGGCTGTTTTCCGTTACGCGTACCTGAATAACATTTACCGGCTGGAGCAGCAGATTGAATATCATATCTGGGGCGCGGATGCGGTCCAAAAGGATTTTCTGGGAGAACTTGACTTTTGTAACGGGGATCGTGTGATCCTGCATGAGGAAGACTGTCGGGATTCGTTAGACCAGATCGCGGAAATGTCCCGGGTGATCCTGACAAAAGAGCCGTATATTGAATTGCTGCAGGAGATCCTTTACCGGAATCCGGACGGGAAAGTACATTGCTGGAGTCCGCGTCAGATGGAACTGGATCGGATCTATGCAGGGAATGCAGTTGTCGTTTTCGGGATGCTTGATGAAATCCTGACAGAGGATCAGATCAAACGGGAAGAGATTTTCAGAAAAGCGAAACTGTTCAATTACGATTACGCACTTCGCTATGATAACCGCCATGCCGGGGCAGATTATGAGCAGGAGATGGAAGCTGCATGGAATGCGCTGGATGGTTTTAAGAAGGGGTCCAATATCGCAAGAGCGGATCACTACTGGATTGAAAAACGCCTTTCAAAAGCCGGGGTGGAAGAACCGGTCTTATGGGAGTTAGAGCATATTCGTTGGTGTCGGTTCCATTATATCAATCACTGGAAGTATGACCCGGTGCGTGACAATGCAAAGCGCCGTCATCATCTGCTGATCCCATACGCGGATCTGCCGCAAAAGGAAAAAGAAAAAGACGGCATATGGGACGCCGTCATAAAAGAAGAAATTGAAAAACTGACACAGGAGTGATCCTGCGTCAGCTTTTTTATGAGATGCCGTGTAATTCTTCGTCGTCCAAACCAAGCACTTCATTCATTTTTTTCACAAAAATAGAGATCATGGGATTGTAGTTTTGCTGATTCCAGCAGACCACCATAGACGGATCCCAGTCACTTTCCATTTCATAGAATAAAATATCAGGATTCATGCGGAGATTACAGCACGAATCCAGGATGGTAACGCCCATGCCTGACTCGATCCAGAGTGCCTGCTCTTCCATGGTTCGCGCAAATTTTACGGTGGGGACGAAACCATGTTTTTTACAGATGTCAAAGATCAGATTGGAGGATTCCGGATTGTCCTCAGGAGAGATCATGACGAACAATTCATCTTTTACATCATCTAGCGTGACATGTTCTTTGTTTGCCAGAGGATGAAACCTGCTTAACACAATATGATCTTTGGAATGGTGCACGTACTGGTACAGCAGACTTTCTTTGCCCACGACTTCAAACTGAATCGTAAAGATCAGGTCATATTTACCGGAATAAACACCGCTGATCAGATCATCAAAGCTTGCTCTGACAGGTAGAATATCCACATTTGGATATTTTTCCTTCAGTTCCCGGTAGACCAGAGGCATAAAGTCTGCCAGATTCATATTATTCAGAAACCCGATGGATAAGGTTCCGCTGATTCCTTCCTGAATCTTGCGGGCCTTTCGGACCTGCTCTTGATAGTTTTCATATAAATCGGTCATGCCAAGATACAGCGCACTTCCGGCCGGCGTGAGGCGAATACCGCTTCCGGTACGGACAAAGAGCTGAACATTCAGCTCTTCTTCCATTTTGCTGATATGCCGGCTCAATGCAGGCTGTGTTATAAACAACTGCTCAGAAGCTTTCGTAAAACTTAAACACTTTGCAACTGTGATAAAGTATTTAATCTGTGCAATCGTCATAGCTGGTCTCCTGTAAAGCTTTTTTGGAGCTACCTGGGTTTTCTAGTACTTCATATAGCTTCTTGCAGTGTCAAACAGAGCATGGATGTTTTCTGCAGGAGCATTGTCTAAGGTAACATCGACATCTAAGATCAGGCCGCCGCCCGGTGCATAGATATCGATGGCATTTTTCACCATCTTCACGACATCTTCCTTTGTGCCGAACTCAATGACATTTTCCGAAAGACCGCCTTTTAAACAGTATTTTCCACCAAAACGCTCTTTTACCTTTTTCATGTCATTGGTACCGGTAAAGGTCATAATGACTTTCTTTTCCGGGACATCACGTTCTATGATATCCAGTTTGTTCATATAGCTGTCTTCCACATAGATCCATGGGATAACGTTGTTTTCGACACAGACATCAATGCATGCCTTTAATCCCGGCCAGTAGAATGTCTCAAACTGCTCTTTGCTCATGAACATGTCGAATCCATTGTGGAGCATGAAACCGATGATCTTGATCGGTCTGGATTTGATCGTATTTTTCAGATAGCGGACCTGGATCTTTGTCGCAGCGTTCACAGCTTCCAATACTTCGTCCGGACATTCGTAAAGGTCCATTGTAATATTCATAAAACCGCGAAGGGTATCATTGAAAATATCAAAAGGTGCCGATGTCACAAGATCCGCGCCGGAGGGGAAGCCCTCCTGCATCATGGTAACATAGAATTCACCGTCTGCAGCAACCTGTTCGCCCATGATCCCGGCACATTCCTGAATCGCGTCAAAGGCGACTTTGACTTGTGGATTCAGTGCACCAAGGGTTGTGTAAAGCATTCCGTGCCAGATTGCCATGGAGAAGTCCAGAGAAGCTAACCCCTCCAGTTTGCCAAAGTGGCGGGGCAGGATTTTTTTCATTAAGAATCCTGTCGGGTCTTCTGCGTATTCCAGATATTCGTCCGGAGACATGTACCCGTCTTCGTGATCAAGTACCTGGAAGCCGATGTTTTTCTCTGGAAAATGAACACCCGGTACACGGACAAATTTGCAGTCCAGTGCATTCAATGCGCTGCCGGGGAAAATCGCTTCCGGACCGTAGGCAAGATCCGGCTGGAATTCACGATGATAGCGATAATAGGAAGGGATGGCATTCCGCCAGTCCTGCATGGTGTCGGCAATGGTCGTTTCCTTATAAAGCAGAATCGGCAAGTAGGTGTAGAAGGGTGCGGTCATCAGGCGATCCGTTCGAGTGCATGCAACAGAATCATCCAGTAATTTGCTGCGTTCTAAAAATTTCGGATGCATTTCTCCCATAGGTAAACCTCCTAAAAATACAGATTACGGCGAGATGTTTTCTGTTTTTAGTGTAGCAAACCCAGGTTTTTTCAACTATACAAGAAATGGAATGTATCAATACGGAATCTGAATAGAAAAAACGACTCCCGCATTTTCCGCGGGCGTTTTG
>JAZQEX010000069.1:0-13215 GCA_045539215.1 Eubacterium sp.
AGCTGCTTTTGCTGCTGCGCAATCAGCTTCTGTGGTCTCTGTCCACTCCTGAACCTGAATTGCTTCAATCAGTCCATTCACTTCTGCTACTGCAGCATCGCCTGCTACTTCTTCTGCTGCGCTAACGCCAGCTTCGCCTGCTGCGGATGCAGCTGCATCCGGTGCGCCTGACTGGCCACATCCTGTTGCCAGCGCCATACCCAGTACGACAACAACTGCCATACTTACAGCAAGAAATCTCTTTTTCATGTTTCTAGTCCTCCTTTACAATGTGTTTCTTGTATTGAGAAAACAATACCTTTACCCCAATGAAAAGATACTGTTTTTTCCGAAATGAACTGTATCCGGATCAATCCGGCTTATGCTTTGTGCATCTTCCCGCTTGCTTGTGCATACGCGATCAGCTCTTTAATGGGCTGATTCATCTGTCCGATCGGCACATCACAAAGAATCACTTCTTTGCATCGATCGATTGCTGCCTTGGCCTGTGTAAGTGATGCCTCACTAATCGGCTCAAACGCTTCTTCTGTGATTACCTCTGCCGCGAGCAGTCTTGCCAGCTCATGATCAATATCATTTTTATGTAGGATACCTGTGATAAATGCACGGTTTTCCTTTCGCAGTGCACGGAATGTCGGAATTCCGGATCCGCCTCCTGCGATCACAAAGACCTCCGGCTCTCCCTCAGCCTTTGCGAGCTCGATGCTGCCAAAGACCGGATCATAAAAACCGTTGTCGATGTTATACAGATTTTTGATTTTTTCTTCTTCAAATATCTCAGCCGGTGTTCCATACGCATAGATGGTCTCGCCATGCACGCATACGATCTTATCGGATACCTTCTGTGCCAGATCGATCTCATGAAGTGTCATGATGATCGTGATGTTATTTTCCTTTGCCATCCGGGTCAGGATCGATAAGAGCTCCAGCTTATAACGGACATCCAGGAACGAAGTCGGCTCATCTAAAATGATCAGCTCCGGCTCCTGACAGATCGCGCGCGCCAACAGGATACGCTGCCGCTGTCCATCACTGATGGCATTAAAATCTCTGCCGGCAAGTTCGGATGCATTGACCGCTGCCAGTGCCGCATCTACCTTTGCCTCATCCTCCGGTGTCAAAACACCAAGCCGCCCGGTGTAAGGATAACGGCCTGTTGCCACGATGTCCGCGCAGGTCATCAGTTCCGGCTTCATCCGTTCTGTTAGAACAACAGCCATCTTCTGAGAGATCTCTTTAAAAGACATCCCCATGATATCTTTATTATCAAACAGTACCTGTCCGCCCAAGAGCGACAGCTGTCTGGTAATACTTTTTAATATGGTCGACTTTCCTGCGCCATTCGGTCCGATCAGCGTAACGATCTCACCCTTTTTGATATCGATACAGATATCACGGATCAGCACCTGCTTGTTGTATCCGACAGAAAGATGGTCGATGGAGAAATACTTCTTATCCATTGCGTCCCCTCCTTCTGTTGATCAGAATGTAGATGACGATCGGCGCACCGAAAATCGATGTCACCGTGCTGATATTCAGTTCGACCGGTGCAAACGCAAGTCTCGCGATCAGGTCACAGAGCATACAGAACACTGCTCCGGTAAGAAAATTGGCAGGCAACACCACAAGCGGTTTCGACGAACCCAAAAATGCCTTTGCCAAAAACGGTACCGCGATACCCACAAAGGAAATCGGTCCTGCAAATGCCGTAACCGTTGCCGACAAAATACTCGATAACAGGATCAGAACAACACGGAAAAACCGGATGTTCACACCCATGCTCTGTGCGTAGGCCTCTCCCATCTGATAGGCATGGATCGGTTTTGCAGACAGCATAACCAATACAAAGGTCACACCGATCACACCAATGCTGATCCACACATTGCTCCAGCTCATGCCGGAAAAGCTTCCCAAAGACCAGCCACGCAGATTTACGATATCGGAATCATCTGCGAAGGTAACTACGAAATCCGTGATCGCATTGCAGATATAACCGATCATGATACCGGCAACCAGAAGCGCCGCCATGTTCCGGATCCGTCTGGCCACAAGCAGGATGAATCCCGTTGACATCAGTGATCCGATAAATGCTGCGATGATGTAGGTCCAGGAATTCATCGTCAGCCCATGCAGCAGGCCAAAGATCATGACCAGTGCAACGACCATTTTTGCACCCGATGAAATACCGAGTACAAACGGGCCCGCGATCGGGTTTTCAAAGAACGTCTGCAGCAGGAAACCGGAAGTCGCCAGTCCGCCGCCCAAAACCGCTGCCACCAGAATACGCGGCAGTCGGATCTGCCAGATGATGTTCACATCTTTATCCGGTCCGGCATGCGTAAATAAAATCTTTACGATCTGCGAGATCGGGATGTGTACATTTCCGGAATTGATATTGATTACGACGATCACGCAGAACGCAATCGCAAGTAAGATAAATACGATCGCAAATCTGCTTTTTCGCCGGATGTTTTCCTGATGAAAAGATGAGCCAATATTTGGCTGTGTTGCTTGTTTTTCACTCATAGTTCCTGATCAACTCCTATTTCAGCTTTGCCAGATACTGAAGCTGATCTTCTTTTCCGGTCAACAGATAATGGAAATCCATGATCATGTTGCCGGCGATATCCGGTCTCTGGTAAATGGAGCTTCCGGATGTATAACAATTGCCTTCCTGTACAGCCTTCAGGTTCTCGATGATCGGATCTTTGCTGATCAGATCCTGCAGGCTCTGTACGGAACTGTCGATGCTGCTGTTGTATACGATAATATCTGCGTTTTCCGCGATGTTATAAAACGTCTCCATGCTCATTGGGATTGAAGACGTCCCTGACTCATTCACGACATCGGCAAATGCATACCGTCCGCCGGCCATTTCGATCATCATCGGCACGTAATCTGTGGCCGCTCTGACAACCGCTTTGCCGTCAGCAGAAACATAGAAAAACGCTACGGTTAATTCAGTGTTTTCAAAATCTTCCAGGCCTTCGATCATCTTTTCCTGCTCTGCGAAAAACGCATCAGCAGCTTCTTCATGACCGCTCAAAACACCATACAGCCGAATCCATTCTGCACGTCCAAGCGGATTGCTCTCATAGCTGGAACGGTCTATCAGAACCGGGATTCCCAGACCCTCGATCATCTCCTGCACCTCCGGCACATGATAGATCATGGTCGATTCGATCGCCAGATCGCAGCCCTCTGCCACCAGCATCTCATAATCCGGCTCACGATATTTCCCGGCGTATTTCACACTGCCGCTCTCCATCGCTTCCTGCGCCGCATCAAATGTCCACTCATCCTCTTCCAGCGATGTCATCGATACCACATCCATGCCATCCATCGAGGTAAACAGAGACATCAGCGCTGTCGCAGCCAGATAGATGTGCTTTGGCTGCTGCAAAACCGTCATGTCAGACGGCAGATCAGACGGCGTCTCTTTTCCATCCGGTACCAAAAGGAACTGCCCCTCGTCCCGGATATCAAATACGGCATAGCCATCTTCATATTTGAATACTGCAAACTGCTCTGTATACTCAGTCTGCATCTGCTCTTTGAATGTAAGTCCTGCGATCTCAGGTGCCTGCGGATTCCATTCGGCGGATGCACTCTGATCCTGCCCCGCTTCTCCACTTGTGCCTGCTGTCGCTTCATTCGCAGCTGCGGAACCATCTCCTGCTGCCGCCCCATTGGATCCACAAGCGGTCAAAACAGAAATGGATAAGATTCCAGCTGCCAGTAAAACTGTGATTCGTTTGATTATTTTTTTCATCTTTTCCCTGTACAAAACAAAAACGACTACAAAATGCAGTCGTCACCAAATAAACCTTTTGAACGTAATTTGTGGACCGCAAATCACCTGGCATACGCCATGTATGTTCATACTCTGCAGGCAGGTCTCCTGACTTCGTTCATCACAGACTCCCTCTTCCCGGTTTCCCAGTGATTAGATCGCTTCGTTCCTGTCAGCAATAATTGCTTCCATGTCCTCCGCGATGAGAGCTGCTCCCGTACACAGTGACGGCATCGTTCCGGATTCACACCGGATTCCCATTTTCAGCTGACAGCCGGAAATCATTCCAACTGCCCGCCACCTGCAGATCTTTACTTATTTATTTTTCAAAGCACTTTCATCCCACTATGAGATGTATACAAATCAGATTATAGCACTTCACTTTTAAATACACAATCATTCTGTCATGATTCTTTGGTATAATGTTATAACTAAAATTCAATCCCTTTTCGGGCCAGAATTCCCTGATCATAAGGATGTTTGATTTTTCGTATCTCAGACACATAATCAGCCCGTTCCAAAAGCTCCGGTGCCGGATTTCTTCCAGTCATTACTACCTCGAGTTCCTGTGGCTTTTCGTCCAGAAAGTGTATCAACATCTCCCTGTCGATGAAACTGAGATTATATGCTGCTATGATCTCATCCAGGATGAGCAAACCATAGGATTCGGATACCGCACGCTCCAGGATGCGGCCAAGATAAGCCGTATATGTCTCGATTGCTTTCTGCCTGGTTTCTTCAGACATGGCAAACGAAAAACCGAAGCACTCCGTGCAGGAATCGACATCAATTCCTTCAATCTGATCCAGCACCGATATCTCCCCGGACTTCCCGTCTTTGAGCATCTGTGAAAAGAGTACTCTACCACCATCGCCTGCAAATCGGACTGCCAGACCGGTTGCCGCCGTCGTCTTCCCTTTTCCGTCACCGGTATAAATATGTATGCATCCTTTCATTACAATTACCCCCGTAAGTCCGTTATCCAGCAACATATCTGACAACTCTTTACTCCGGTCCGATCGTCTGCCCGATCTGATCCACCAGCATTTCGATCGATGCCGCATAGGTGCGGAGCGTGATCTTCCAGTTCAAAAGGCACTCTCTGCCTTTTTTCGTAATGGAATACATCTTCCGCGGAGTGTCGTTTCCCTCCTCTGTATGCCATTCGGAAACAAGCATACCGGATCCTTCCATCCGTTTTAAGTAACGGTAGACCCCTGTCTTGTCCGGCTCCGCGCCCTGAAACATTGGATTTTCACTCAACTCCCGTATGATCATATAGCCGTACTTATCCTGATGATAAACACTCATCAGGATGCCCGGCTGCAGCATTTTATCAAGATTTTTCCCCTTACAGGGACAGTCCATTTCAAAGTACATGGCGCTCCTTTTTCTATTTCACAATCTCATCATAGTGATAGGTCGGATTCGGCCTTCCGGGAATCAATGTACGGATATCTGTTCCGACGCATGTAAAGTCCGCAAAAGCCTGATTGATCGCTGAAAGGACCTGGTCCTGCAACTCTTTCGGTCCGATCTCAGCTCTTGCGTTTACTGTCAGATATACTTCCTCCGACCGTTTATCATCTGACCGAAGCATAGACGGCGCAGCGCCTCCGGTCAGGTTCCCGATCCACTGTTTTTCTGTATCCTGCAACAAAAACTTCACATGTCCGATACCGGTTTTATCTTCAGCCAGCCCCGTCTCCAAAAGATCCAGTAAACCTCTTGCTGCAGATTCGCAATCCCCTTTCCCCGGCATAAATGCATAAGTTGCATTCAGCCATCCGTACGCAGCTTCTCCGTCCGCGTAAATATCGTAATCCACAGTTGCAAGATTCTTTCCTGCACCGGACTCAGCCAGAATGTAACTAAGCCATTCCGCCACGCCGGTCCCCTCTTTGACGCTGACTGCCATAACCATTGCATTGGGCCAGCGCTCCCGGGTGCGCTTTAACAGCTCCTCACACTGTGCCTGGTCCAGTGTATCGATCTTATTGATCAGGATCACATCTGCTTCATCGAACTGTTTTGTCACGATATATGCCGCCGTGGAATACTTTTTGTCCAGAATCCCCTGCAGGCGTTCCGGGTCTGCCAGAACAGTAAGCGGTGCCGTATCTGCCAGATCTTTATACTGATCTTTTAACGGCTGCATGATCGTAGCGGACAGATCCGTACAGCTTCCGACCGGCTCAGCGATCGTGATCCCGCCGCCGATTTCCTCTGCAACATATTCTACTGCTTCGGCAAAGCCGGGGAAATTACAGCAGAAGCAGCTTCCGCTGACTTCACGGACAATATTTCCATCACTCAACAGCAAAGACGTATCCACCAGGTTTGTCGCCTGATCATTCGTGATCAGTCCGACTGCTTTGCCTTCCTCGCGCAAAATCTCCGCTGCTTTTTTCAGCATGCTTGTTTTACCTGCACCTAAAAAACCGCCAACCAGAATCAGTTTTGTCTGTTTCATATAATTTCTCCCGACTATTCCTTAAATATTCTTTCTCTTATTCTAAACGATTTCCATGTTCTTATCCACAGCAAGAATTCTTTTCATTCTCTTTTTTCATGCTCGGCTCAATCACTTTGGTAAACAAAACCGCCGCCAGTATACCGCCCAGAACCGGCCCCAGTATATATACCCAGAACGCGCCGCCTATAGCATCCGGGAAAGACCATTTTCCCCATCCGAACATCAGTGCTACAAAACGGGGTGCAAAATCACGCGCCGGGTTTAATCCTGCCTGTGTCAGAGGTGCGATGATGCACTGGATGATCGTTACCGTAAAACCGATGTAGATCGGAGCCACATTATTATCCGGGCGCCCGACATTGCATCCTTCTGTCAGACAGAAAATAGCGAAAACCAGCACAAATGTACCCACCAGCTCGGCTGCAAGTGCCAGTCCCATGCCAACGACAGCCGTACTGCCCGGCTGCATATAATATTCTCCGAACATTTTCGCCGTTGCCACAGAATCAAATGTCCCTCTGATGATTCCGTTTGTCTGCTCAAACGCTCTGATTGACGGCGCAAACATCCCATATACCAGCAGGGCACCGGCAAAAGCGCCGACAAACTGTCCCCCCAGATAAACCGGAAGCTTATTCGCTTTCATCCGCTTCGTCATGACCATCGCGATCGAAACTGCCGGATTAAAATGCGCACAGCAGATATTTCTGGTCACATAGATCGCAAGCGTAATTGCGATGCCCCAGCATACCGCAATCTGGAACTGACCGACCAGAGAACCAAACAGTACGGTTACAGCAACCGTTCCGCAGCCAAAAAGTATCATAATAAACGTACCGATCATTTCTCCGATAAATGCATTCTTCACATTCAGGCCCCCTTATTTTAGTATTTTCTCAGTTTTCACAGCGGCCGGGATAAGGATATCTCATCCCGGCCAATTCACAGCAGTAATATCAGCAGATTTGGTATAGTGGTAGATTATGTCTACTATAGGACCAAATGTACTATATTGTTAAAATAAAAGATATATCAGCCCTTTTCGATCTCCAGAATATCTTCCGGATACCAGGAAGCTGCTTCCGTGACACGTTTCACAACCGGCATGCCGGCACCGGATAATACAACCAGTTCTCCGATCAGATTCTGCGGAACCGGATCCGTATAAGGCTTTACTGTCACCACATTTCCAACACAATTGGCCAGCATCATGCCCTCCTGTGTCTGGATAAAGCCCTTCACACGGAACGTCGCATCCGCAAACAGTTCTATGAATTTCTTCAGTTGATAAGCACTGATTTCAGGCCGGATGCGTATGGTCAGACTTCGCATGGAGATATCCGCGATCAGAGACATCGACGGTTCTTCTCTTACGGCCGCATTTTTCAGGTCATCCAAAATGGATTCATCGATCATTCCAAAAGAAGTTTCCAGGATCTTCAGATCCGGGCGCTGTCCCATAAGCAGCTGCTTTGTCTCTTCCAGCTGCTCGGGTGTCGCAATGTCTGTCTTGTTGATCAAAGCCACGTCACAGGAAGCAACCTGTTTCACACAGGTACGTGACTTTGCGTAAACTTTTGGAAAGTTTACCGCATCCACCAGACACACCGCTCCCATATATTCAATACCGGGGTAGCGGTCATCATCCTGAAAAAGCTTCCTGACGCCAGTCGGGTCCGAGAGCCCGGAAGATTCTACAATGACAACTTCCGTATCTTCCCTCACAAATGTGCGGAGCGCCTTCTCAAACTGGTCGATCCGGCAGGAGCAGAATACCGATCCGCCGGTAATCTCCTCCAGCCCGATCCCCAGCCGGGCCAGGAGCGTGCCATCGACACCCTCCCGGCCGAACTCATTGATGATCAGCTGCATCCGCCTGCCGTCAAACAGGTGAATAAAATTTTTTAAAAATGTACTCTTTCCGGATCCCAGGAATCCGGTGATCAAATACAACTGACTCATTTTACCTGATTATTTCCCCATTGCATCCAGTGCTTCCTGGATTGTCTTCTCCAGCTCATCCTTTGACGGAATGATAGAACGATATTTCAGCTCACCGTTCAGATACATAGACGGCAGATTCGGAACGCCCATCTTTACAACACGTGCAACGTTTTCTTTATAAATGAATTTGTATTCAACCATATCGATCTTGTCGCCAAATGTCGCAACTGCCTCATTTGCTGCATTCATCATATAACCGCAAGCTGCGCACTGTGCGGAATCCAGTGTAAACACCTCCAGAAGCGGTTTCTCCAGATTCTCATAATCCGGAAGAACAACACCGGATGTGTCGATTTCTTCTGTCTGGTAGTTCTTAACGATCTCACGTACTTCATCTGTCTCAAGCGCTGCCTGTGCTACGCCGATACCGTTCTCAACCGGAACCTCATACGGCATATCACAACCCGGAGCGATGATGAAGTTCTTTTTATCCGGAATGCTGTCTAACAGGTCAACTACCCACTTCATGTTATCCTGCTGGTTACCGAGCAGCATGATGGATGTCAGCGGAATATTTCCACCGATTACTACGTTATACTGATCCGTGATCTGTTTTGCTGCGAGAATATCTACATTCTCATCAACGGAGATAGAATCCGGACCTGTCTGACACATCACTTCGATATTTCGGGTTGCGTCACCGCAAACGAAGAAGGATGAGAACGCACCCTTTTCACGGATATAATCAAAGATCTCTTTATACGGATCTGCACAGAATGTCTCAAAATCGTCTGTAGAGATCTGGGAAATCAGCGGATCTACCATTGCGATCACATCCATGCCTGCTTCGATATAATATTCTGCCATCTTAATGCAGGTACGTCCGCAGAATGCCATCAGATCGATCGTCTCATCTTCAAAATCATACATGTCCATGAAAATCTGGTTGCCGCGCAGATGGGAAGCCAGTGTAAATGGTCCGCAGATCAAACCATACAGAGCCGTTGTTTCCCCTACTGCCTCTTTCATGCGATGCATAACATCCAGAACATACGGAATACGACCGGATTCTTTGGTCGGGATCTTGCAATCACACGGTACTGTCGGCGGCTCGTCAATATCTTCTGTAGCCAGCGGATGGCTGGATACTGACGGCGGACAGTCATCTGCCCATACCAGTCCACATCCGAGGCACTCTGCTTCGATCTGCAGATCGAAGATCACCGGCTGTCCGTCCGGACGGTACAGACGGTTTACTTCCATCAGAGATTCAAATGCTGCATCTGCGTCTTGCAGCATTTTTGTAGCAGTATAGCCTTTCAGGCTTCCTGCATGAACTCCGGCAAATGGAACCCACGGTGCACGTTCAATGTCTTCGTGTTTCAGACAGCGGAATAATAAGTCTTTCATAATACATTTCTCCTTTCAAACCAACTGCCAGCTGCAGTGATGCATTCTGCAGCTATACTAAATACTACTAAAACTGTGAAAACAATTATTACATCCTTATTCAAAGAGAACACAACAGGTATAGGTCATCGTACACGGGCCATAATAATACGGCGTATCTGCCAGCTGGCAGACTTCTGATACGACCAGACCATATGCTTCCATGGAGCTGTGCATTTTCTGCGGGAAGCGGCACGGTGCATCCGGATAGGTACACTCTTTGCAGATCGTGCAGGCTCCTGCAGACATCGCCAGACACTTTTCACCTTCCGGCACAAGGTCCAGGAACTTCGTCAGATTTTCTTTCAGCAGCTCCTCGGTCTCCATCATGGTCTCAACATCAAAGTCGTCCTCCATGTCACCCGTCATCTGAAGCAGAATCCCCCAGTTGAACTGTTTGGCTTTTTCCCTGCTGTCATCCAGTGTTCCGCAGCCGGGCGGGCAGCTCCAGCATTTATCATACATCTGGCATTTGTCAGCCGCACACATATCTCGTACTTCCGGAAGAAAACGCAGCTTTTCTGTCGGGAAAATGCCATTGTGAGAAAAGCCGGCCTCATTGGCTAATTCAATTGCTCTTTCTTGTGTCATGATACCCTCCTATTCAAACATCATGTATTCCATATATAAATCATTAAACGTCGGATTTCCTGTTAAGCTGGTTTCCTCTGCGTAGTCTGCCACATGTTCGAATCGTGCACGCAGCTCCTCATCTTTTGCCAGCATGATCGCGCCCGCCAGCGAACTGTTGCCAACGGCCTTTGTTTTGTCGATCAGTGCTTCCGGCAGCATGCCGATTCCGGCCGCCTTGTCGAGATTGATCTTCTGTCCAAACCCGCCTGCGATATAAAGGTGTGCGACTTCATCATATTCCACGCCAAACTCTTCCATCAGTGTCTCCGCGCCTGCACGGATCGCGGATTTGGCAAGCTGGACTTCTCTGACATCCTGATCACTGAACGTGACGTTCTCCGCAACTGGGAAACCGTCGTCTTCATAATCCTCATCCATCATACCGGTCTCATCGACGATTTCCGTCTTGACCAGTTCATATGTCACTTCCATAACACCGGTTCCGCAGAGTCCGACCGGAGGTTTCTCTCCAATCGTCTGATAGGAAACAGATACATCATCACCATCTTTTGTAATGGTCACCGAACTGACTGCACCCGGGATTCCGGCTACGCCACAGCTGATGTTTCCGCCTTCAAATGCAGGTCCGGCTGCAGTTGAAGCGACTAAAATCCGGTCTTTATTTCCAACGGCCATCTCTCCATTGGTCCCAAGATCGATCAACAGGCTGATCTCGTCGCTCTGATCCATGCCGCAGGCGATGATTCCGCTGACGATATCCGCGCCGACATAAGTACTGATACCGGGCAGGATCAGCATGTTTTCTTCCTGATGCAGGGAAATGTCGACCGGTGTATAAGGTGCTACACCAAGTGTGTCACATGGCAGGCCAAGCAGCAAATGCTCCATCGTCGTATTTCCGGAAATGATCACAGGAACTTTCTCAAATTCATACCCCAGATCTGATATCAGACCTTTCAGATCCTGTCTGATGGATTCCTGCAGTTCATCACTTCGCCCATTCACAGATGCCTGAATCCTGGAGATGACATCTGCGCCAAAAGAGCGCTGATGATTGACAGAGGTCTTTGTATTCAACACTTTCCCACTCGCACGATCCACCAGAGAAGCTGCAAGTGTGGTCGTTCCGATATCAACTGCAATAACCGGATCTGCCGCCGCATGATCATCTCCTTCATTTCCGGCAGATCCAACGCCTTCGTCAGCACCTCCCGAAAAATCGGATGCAACCTCCATCTCGTCCTCAGCCTGTTCCCAGGCAATCTCGTATTCTCCCGCAGGAAATGCCCTGCAGGCAAGACGCCAGCCGGCTTCTAACTGATCCTCACGAAAAATCTCTCTGTCATCATCCGAAGGATCCGGTGCGCTGGACAGAAACTGTACTCTGCACTTCCCACAGCGGCCAATCCCGCCACAGTCCGCCGGAATAAATATATTCTCGTCCTGAAGCTGGTCTAACAGACTCCGGTTAATATCTGCTGAACATCCTTTAAATTTTTGAATCATGATCCTCTGCCTTCCTAAAAAAGCACGAAAAGCACCGGAAAAATCCGGCGCTTTTCAATCTACGTAATACTCTTATGTAACAATATTAAAGACGATTCACGTTATTTTGCATAAACGCCGTAGGTTTTCGCGATTTCAACCATGCGCTTTGCATGCGGGAATGCATCCGGGGAGATCAACTCACAACCGGTTGCCAGCATAAAACCGCCGCCCTTAGCCATGGCATCAATATTTGCCATACACTCTTTATCGAGAGCCTCCTGTGTGCCAACCGTTGCGGTTGTCGGCTCAACACAGCCGATCAGGGTCGTTACATCACCATATTTTTCTTTGCATTCCACAAAGTCTGCACAGTCATCTGGCGGATATAGGAAAGAAATCGCATTCGGATGCATTCTGTTGATCTGTGCATCAAAGTAGATATTGTTACCGCAGTTATGGATCATAACCAGACCACCGTCCGCACGAACTGCCTCAGCAAGCTCTTCTACCAGATCGCCTTCCAGCTCATCCCACATATCCTTACTCATAATGGAACCGGATGAGAATAAAGTATCAAACATGATACCCTGCACACCTGTCTGCATGATCGCATGACAATATTCTTTTAATGTCTTTGTGATCTCTGCTGCCGCATCATGAACATCTTCCGGAATATCAATACAATCCATGTACATCTCTTCCTGGTTGCGCAGCATGGATAAAATGCCAAGCGGTCCGAATACGAATGCAATGACCGGATATTCTCCCTTTGATGCCTCTACCAGTTTCTTGCATACATCAAGATGCATCATCATACGTTCACAGGTTCTGTAATCTACATATTTAATCTTCCCATAATCATCTTCATCAGCGATCACCTGATTCTGATAATTCGGATGTGCTGCCTCGTGATCCGGATAAACAAGTTCCTGTCCCCATGCAGTACACTCCAGTGAAAGGTCAATCAGTGTCACGATACAATCCAGTTCAAATTCTTCCTTTGCCTTTAATAGACCTTTGACACAGGTGTCAGCATCTGTAGACCATTCTCTGCAGTTTGCACCGATCAGATTACGGGACACGCCCGCGATCAGCGGATATACCGGTACACGATCCGGCTCCTGATGATTCAGGGCCATAACAACACGTTCCATCGAATTCATATGGCAATTCTCCTCTCTCTTGTCACATTTTCTAAGCTTTTGACATATAGTTTCTAAAAAGTTATCATTACGGACATTCTACAATAATTACCAATCTATGTTTGACACGTTCTTTTAAAAATTGGTAATTTTTTTGTATTCTGTAGATAAATCTTACCGTAATGCATCGTAATGTGAAATTTTAAATTCCACACAATTGATTACATTTTGAGCAAAACTGGAATTTACTCTTGCACTCATTATCTGATATTATTCCAAAGGTTATCTGTCTGTCAGGAAGGATACTCTATGGAAAATAAACCTAACCA
>JAZQEX010000070.1:0-41184 GCA_045539215.1 Eubacterium sp.
CGTTAGAGGTCATTGAAAAATACGGTGCAGATGCGCTGCGTCTGACCCTGATCACCGGAAACGCACCGGGCAATGATATGCGTTTTTATTGGGAAAGAGTAGAGGCAAGCCGTAACTTTGCCAATAAAGTATGGAACGCATCCAGATTCATTATGATGAACCTGGGCGAGGAAGAGCCGACAGCACCTGCAACAGAGGATCTCTGGCCGGTTGACCGCTGGATCTTATCCCGCGTCAATACTCTGGCAAAAGACATGACCGAGAACATGGACAAGTTCGAGCTTGGTATCGCTGTTCAGAAGGTATATGACTTCATCTGGGAAGAGTTCTGTGACTGGTACATCGAGCTGGCAAAAGCCCGCCTGTATAAAAAAGAAGAAGACCCGAAGGCTGCCAACACAGCACTCTGGGTATTGAAGACGGTTCTGACAAATGCATTAAAGATGCTGCATCCGTTCATGCCGTTTGTCACAGAAGAAATCTATTGCACTCTGAATCCGGAAGAGGAGACCGTCATGACAGCCTCCTGGCCGGAATATACAGATGCATGGAATTTCCCGGAAGCGGAAGAAGCCCTTGCAAATATCATGAACCTTGTCAAAGGTGTTCGTAACATGCGTGCGGAAATGGATGTTCCGCCGAGCCGCAAGGTCAACTACATCGTGGTGTCTGAATCAGAAGCCGTACGTGAACATTGCGAAGTGCTGAAAGGAGAATATCAGTCCCTGATCAGCGCAGCCAATATTACGGTACAGACAGACCGTGCCGGTATTCCGGACGATGCGGTATCTGTTGTCATCCCGCATGCTGTGATCTATGTACCACTTCAGGATCTGGTAGATGTAGAAAAAGAAAAGGCACGTCTGGAGAAAGAAAAAGCACGCCTTGAAAAAGAACTCAAGCGTTCACATGGCATGCTGAGCAATGAAAAATTCACCTCTCAGGCACCGGCTGCAAAGGTACAGGAAGAGCGTGACAAGCTTGCGAAGTATGAGCAGATGATGGAAGAGGTTACACAGCGTCTGGCACAGCTGTAAGACTTGGCTGGCCAAGGAGGATTTATGCATTCAGGAAACCTGCGCATGCAGGAAGCAGTTGACTTTCTTTATGCGATCCCGAAATTTACAAAAAAGAATCCGCTTGCACACACGGAACATTTCATGGAGCGCCTGGGGAATCCGCAGGATTCCTTAAAGGTGATCCATGTTGCCGGAAGCAATGGAAAAGGAAGCGTATGCAGCTTCCTTTTTTCCATCCTTCGGGAGTGTGGCTGCTCTGTGGGGATGTTCACGTCACCGCATCTTGTCGATATCAGAGAGCGTTTTCTGATCGACGGGGAAATGGTTAGTGAGGAAGCGTTCCTGCGTGCATATGATGATGTGCTTGAGCTGGCAAATCAGATGCAGGAGGAAGGGGAAAGTTTTCCGACCTTTTTTGAATTCCTGTTTGCGATGGGGATGCTGATCTTTCAAAGAAGTGGTGTGGAATATGCGGTTCTTGAGACCGGTATGGGCGGCAGGCTGGACGCGACCAATGTGGTGAAAAAGCCGCTTGTTTGCGTGATCACATCGGTGAGCCTGGAGCATACGGAATATCTGGGCGACACGATCGAAGCGATCGCCTTTGAAAAGGCGGGCATCATCAAACCGGGCGTACCGGTTGTCTATGACGGAAATGATAAAGCTGTCTCGCAGGTCATCAAAAACCGGGCCGACGAGCTGGGATCAGAATCTTATGAAATTACTAAAAATATGTGTAAATTTCATGAAACCGTCGGAGGCGGTATTGATTTTTCACTTGCCAGTCCTTATGATAATAAAACAGACTTCCATCTGTCGTTTTCGGCACCATATCAGGTCATGAATGCGGCACTTGCGGTCACGGCTTTTTACAGAATTGCCGGGAAAGCCGGATGGCAGACCGGAGAGATGAAATCCGGTGAAACGGGTTCAGCAGTCACTCTGGAGGAACTGGTCAAAGCAGGAATCGCAAACGCTTCCTGGCCGGGACGGATGCAGCAGGTCAGAAAAGATGTATGGCTTGACGGCGCGCACAATCCTGACGGAATCCGTGCATTTCTGTCTGCAGCAAAGATCCTCTGTGAGAAAGATGATCAGAAACCGCTGCTTTTGTTTTCGATGGTGCGTGACAAGGATTACCATCAGGCGGTGAAAGAAATCCTTGGCCGGATGGAATGGGAGGAGATCTGTGTAACAGGGATCCCATCCGAACGGGGACTGACCGTAGAGGAATTGGAAGCGGCACTAAAAGAAGAACATGATGACACGCCGTTTTGCGGTGTGCGGGACTATAGAGAAGCGTTCCGTCAGATGCTTGGTAAAAAGAATGACGGACAGAAGTTATTTGTGACCGGGTCATTGTATTTTATCGGAGCGCTTTTAAAGGAGATACAGGATGCTGAATTTTGAAGAAGAATTAAAAAAATTTGAGCCGAGTCCTGAGATTGAAGAGGCGGACAACGCGATCTATCAGCAGGATCTGACAGATATTATGGACATAGCGGAGCAGCTCGTTGAGGCAAGCAGGAGATAAGAATACATGAAGTGTTATTATTGTGGTGCACGGCTGAACCGTACCAACACATGTCCGTCTTGCAGACGTAATGTCTATGTCTGGAAGCGGGCTAAGTTTGTGTCCAATTTTCTCTACAATGATGGCCTGGAGCTGGCAAAACGAAGAGATTTTACGGGTGCGACGGAGAGTCTGACCACCAGTTTACAATATGATAAAAGGAATACGACCGCCAGAAATCTGCTCGGTCTGATCTATTATGAGATCGGTGAGTGGTATCAGGCGGCTGCACAGTGGAACATCAGCTTAAGCTACGAGCCGGAGGAGAATCCGGCCGCTGCCTATTTGGAAGAACTGCAGGACAGCACATCCCAGGTGGAGCAGACCAATCAGGCCATCCGCAAGTATAATCAGTGTCTGCAGTATTGCCAGCAGAAAAACTATGACCTGGCACAGATTCAGTTGAAGAAAGTCTTTGAGCTGAATCCGAACTTCTTAAAAGGGTACCAGCTTGCAGCACTTCTGCAGATGCGGGAGGGCGCGTTTGATGAGGCAATGAACCTGTTAAAGCAGGCTGCCAAGATCGACCGCCGGAATCCGGATACACGTGTTTACATCAACGAATGCCGGAAGCATCTGACAAAAGACGGAAAGCTGATCGAGCCGGAGAAAAAGAAGACAAAAACATTAAAAGAAATGTTTATGGGCTTCCAGGACCGCGTGGTCGTTGCAGCAGTGACGAATATCGCGATCGGCGTGGTCGCAGGTCTTGCAGTGTTTGGATTTTTGATCCTGCCGGCAATGCGCCACAGCAATGCCGTACAGAACAGTAAGGAGCTGATCGCAGCGAATGAAGCTTCTGCGGCAAAGGATCAGCAGATCACATCACTTGATCAGCAGATCGAGGACCTGCAAAAGCAGATTGAGGATATGCAGGCGCAGGTGGAGACCGAAAAGGGAAACACCGATGCGGTACTGGCCAGAATAGAATCCTATAACAACCTGATCACAGCGTATGATGAGGTGAATAATAAAGATTATTATTATGCACAGGAGGATCTTGAGAAGGTCAACCGGGATGATCTGGATGAGTCAAGCGCAGATGCGTATGACGCGTTGGAGGATAAGATCGAGCGCAACATACAGGCACTTGAAGAAGAGTCAGGCGGATCCGAGGAAGAGAGTTCCGGAGACGGAGAATAGCCTCATTGAGAGGAAGATTCCGGGGAATAGAAATCTTGAGAATGGATAAACATTTCCGAAGCGTAGGGACAGACCTAAATGGAACTTTCAGGGTGAAAAGTAAGCAAAAGGTTCCAAAAAGTAATGAAATTGGAACTATTTGAAGAGAAACCTGCTAGAAAGTTCCAAAAGTCATGAAAAAACACGGGTTTAGTGCCTAGAAAAAGCGATTTTGGAACTTTTCGGAGAGGAAAGTAAGCAATAAGTTCCAAAAAGTAATGAAAATGGAACTTTTTGAAGAGGAACCTGCTAGAAAGTTCCAAAAAACATGAAAAAACGAGCCGGTCAAAACTGACCGGCTCATTTCTATTTTACTGATATCAACTGATTAGGCATCTGTGCTGTAGTTCGGTGCCTCTTTTGTGATCTGGATATCATGCGGATGACTCTCGCGAAGTGCAGCTGCGGACATCTTCATGAACTGTGCATTGTCACGCAGATCCTTTAAGGTCGGTGCGCCACAGTAACCCATGCCGGCACGCAGACCGCCGAGGAGCTGGAAGATGGTATCTTCTACGCTGCCCTTGTAAGCAACACGGCCTTCGACACCTTCCGGAACCAGTTTTCTGGCATCGCTCTGGAAGTAACGGTCCTTGCTGCCCTTTTCCATCGCAGCGATGGAACCCATGCCGCGGTATACTTTGTATTTTCTACCCTGATAGAGCTCGAATTCACCCGGTGCTTCGTCGCAGCCTGCAAACATGGAACCCATCATAACGATCTCAGCACCTGCTGCAAGTGCCTTGGTCACATCGCCGGAGTACTTGATACCACCGTCAGCGATGATCGGAATGTCGTATTCTTTTGCAACTGCATAGCAGTCCATAACTGCGGAGATCTGCGGAACACCGATTCCGGCAACCACACGTGTGGTGCAGATCGAACCCGGCCCGATACCAACCTTCACACAATCAACGCCTGCTTCGATCAGTGCCTTGGTCGCTGCGCCTGTTGCAACGTTACCTGCGATCAGCTGCAGCTCCGGATATGCATCCTTGATCTCGCGTACGGCGCGGAGGATGTTTGCGGAATGGCCATGTGCGGAGTCTAATACGACAGCGTCAACATGTGCATGTACCAGTGCATCGATACGGTCCATGATGTTCGCAGTGATACCGACACCTGCACCGCAAAGAAGACGGCCCTGGTCATCTTTTGCAGCCAGCGGATATTTGATCGTTTTTTCAATGTCCTTAATCGTGATCAGACCCTTCAGATGATAGTTCTTATCAACGATCGGGAGCTTCTCCTTACGTGCTTTTGCAAGGATCTGCTTTGCGTCTTCAAGCGTGATGCCTTCCTCTGCTGTGATGAGGCCCTCACTTGTCATGGATTCGCTGATTTTCTTTGAGAAATCTGTTTCGAACTTCAGATCACGGTTTGTGATGATACCAACAAGCTTTCCGTCGCTGTCGGTAATCGGAACACCCGAGATGCGGAACTTGCTCATCAGATCGTTTGCATCCTGCAGGGTGTGATACGGAGAGAGATAGAACGGATCAGTGATGACACCGTTTTCAGAACGTTTTACCTTATCGACTTCTTCAGCCTGCTGTTCGATCGACATGTTCTTGTGGATCATGCCGATACCGCCCTGTCTTGCCATGGCGATCGCCATACGGTGCTCGGTTACAGTGTCCATGCATGCACTCATCATTGGAATATTTAAACGAATCTTATTGGTCAGACGAGTGGTTAAATCTACCTGGTTTGGAGTTACTTCAGAATATGCTGGTACGAGTAATACGTCATCAAAAGTTATGCCTTCACCGATGATTGTCGCCATATTGTATCCTCCTAGATTTTACGCGAATTTTAAGTGATTTTTTCAATTATATCATCCGAAATATAAATGTCAACGTTAAATGGAGGCTTAACATTTCTTTTTATTCCTTTTTCAGGGAAAGTGTGTTACATTTAAGCGACAAGAGGGCGAAAAGCCCTGAATTACTTAAGGAAGTTGTAGTTTTAGGGGAGCAGTTACATGGAATTCCGGCCTTGTATTGACATCCACAACGGAAAAGTAAAACAGATCGTGGGCGGCAGTCTGACAGATGAAAAAGATCAGGCCAGCGAGAACTTTGTTTCAGAGAAGGATGCAGCCTGGTATGCCGGCCTTTACAAAAAGGACGGGCTCGCGGGCGGACACGTGATCCTTCTGAATGCGAAGGACTCTCCTTATTATAATGAAACCAAGGCGCAGGCACTTGCGGCACTGAATGCATATCCGGGCGGCCTGCAGGTCGGCGGCGGGATCACGGATGAAAATGCGAAGGAATTTTTAGATGCCGGCGCTTCGCATGTGATCGTGACATCGTTTGTATTCAGGGACGGGAAGATCGATCAGGACAATCTGGAAAAGATTTATCAGGCATCGGGAAAAGAGCATCTGGTGCTGGATCTCTCCTGCAGGAAGAGAGACGGTGCTTATTATATTGTAACGGACCGGTGGCAGCGTTTTACGAAGGAACGCATCACGGAGACACTTCTGGATCAGCTGGCAGCATATGCGGATGAATTCCTGATCCACGGTGTTGATGTTGAGGGAAAAAAAGGCGGCATCGAGGAGGAGCTTGTATCCATGCTCGGAAGCTGGCAGGGGATTCCGGTCACCTATGCCGGGGGAATTGCCTCTCTGGAGGATCTGGAAAAGCTTGAGCGGCTTGGTCAGGGCAAAGTGCATGCGACAATCGGCAGCGCCCTGGATCTGTTCGGGGGAGCACTTTCCTATCGGGAGCTGGCGCAAAAGTATGCAAAATGACACTGGTTGCATGTGTCAAACAGCGAAGTTAAAAAAAGGATAACCATATGGACATTAAGCAACTGATTAAAAATGAATATGGAAGTCCGCTTATCATTTCTGCGAAAAGATATATCCGACGGCACAAAGGACTTGTGGCGGGTGTCATAGTACTCATCGCTGTCGTTGTGCTGCTCATTACGTTTTTTGCCCACAGGCATATAGAGGAAGAAAATAATCCGGAGCTGCACTTAAAGGACGATTCGTTTGAACGGTATGTGGGCGATACGGTTTTGCCGGCAGATTTTCTGGAAGCTGTAGAGGACGATTCGGCAGTCGTGTTATCGTTTTTATCGGAAGGAAATTCCTATACCTTTAAAGAGGAAGGCGTGACAGATCTGACGATCCTTGCGGTGGACGCAAACGGACAGCACCAGTTTGCAACGGTGCATGTTACGGCGACGAAGAAGGACCTTGTAAGCCCCGTGATCACAGGTGCCGAATCTGATGTCCTGCTCCAAAAAGGAGAAGAGTTTGACATAATGGAAGGTGTTACGGCGACCGATGAGACAGATCATGACCTGAGCTTTAAGGTCGTGCCGGAGGAGATCGATACGAGCCAGGCCGGTACACATACGGTTGTTTACCGCGCAGTGGATGCTTCCGGAAACGAGGATATCGTAGTGCGCCACGTCATGATCGCGGAAGAGATGCTGACGTATGAAGATACGGAATACCCCATTTTCTGGAGTGCAGAGGGCGTTGGTGATCATCCGTATCTGATCGCGGTCAACCGGATTCAGAATACCGTGACGGTTTATGCGCGGGATGAAGACGGCCGTTACACGGTACCGTATAAAGCATTTGTCTGCAGTGTCGGAGATGATACGCCGACAGGATATTTCTATACGCTAGAGCGCTATCGCTGGCAGGATCTTTATGACAATGCGTGGGGACAGTACGCGACCAGGATCGTAGATCATATCCTGTTCCATTCGGTTCCGTATTACAGCAAAGATCCGTCTGATCTGGAATATGATCAGTATAATCTTTTAGGAACACATGCCAGTCTTGGATGTGTGCGCCTGACGGTTGAGGATGCGAAGTGGATCTACGATAACACAGAGGAAGGATTCCCGTGTGTGATCTATGATGATACTTTGCTGGAGGGACCACTCGGGAAACCGGAGAGCATTCAGATCGATGAAGAAGATATTGAAAAACGAGGCTGGGATCCGACCGATCCCAACGAAGAAAATCCGTGGAACTGGTAGTCCACGGATTTTTCTTTATGTTCAGGATTCAATTGTGCAAACAAATCGCTCCTGATGCATATCGTGATACATATGACAGGTACCATCTGCAAACAGATAGACACCCATGATATCTTTTAAAGCTTCGCTTCCGGGAACGATCTCTTCCAGATGATTTTCCCTTCTCTTAAGCATTTCCGGCCGGAAGCAAACGGTTTTACTGTTTTCAAATACTGCAGTGTACAGAATTTTGGCTTCCACCAGATCCTGAAAGATATGACTGCCGTAGGAAAGTTCCGGGCGATAACCGGCAGAGGATTCCGCCATCTCGCAGACGGCACAAAAACCGCTGATATCGGCAAATGCAGTCGGGACTCCGAGTTCCTGAGATGTTGTCCCGATCCTGCCCGGGACCATGAGCATCAGCTGTTTATCCTCCCCTTTAAAATACCAGTTGACAGCGCCGATCATTCGCGCGATCTTTGATTTCTCATTATAGGGCATATTGTAATAAGCAACGGGATCGACATAAACGATACCATCCAGCTGTTTACCTGCGGAAAGCCCCATGGAGGCGCTCCTGCATTCCAGAAATACGGAATCTTTGTCAAGCTGTTCAGGAATATGTCCCTCTCCGGTATCGCGGAAGATCTGCAGTGGACGACACTGCAAAAGGTTTACGACATAGGAGCCGTCAGAAGCCAGGTTGATGGTAAACTCGATATCAACAGGGTAGTTATATTCATTTTGAATACATTGCATGATCCGCTGCATCATTTCCATCAGGTCTTTCTTTTTCACGAGTCCAAGACAGCTGACAAAGAGAACATCTCTTTTAATGCCGCGGTTTCGCAACATCCGTTCCGTATCATAATCATGTTCCATCAGCAACCGCTTCAGATAGTCTGGCAGAACATCACTTATCATATCCGGGAAATCCTGTTCTACGCGGCGCGACTCCTTATTGATCACAGAGATACCGCGCTGAGAGAATTTGTGCTTTTCCGCAGAGCTTGCAAAGGAAACGGCTTCCGGACGGTCCAGGCTTACCAGGCGGGGATAGGATCCTTCGGTCCGGTCAACGGCAGAGGTTCCAAGGCCCATAACCAGACGCAGCATACCGGCAGTTGGGTCTAATGACTCCAGAAAACGGTAGGGACTATAGGAATAGCCGACACCGGCTGCACATGGCATGAAATATTTGTCATAATGAGATCCGGACACGCGCTGTACGAGAAGAGACATCTGCTCATCACGTTTGTCAAGCCCGCGTTCTTTCCGGTAATCGAGTGCAGAAAGACTCATCGTGCTGGCATAGACCGTACGGACAGCATTTTCGAATTCTTCCAGGCGCTCTTTCGGAGAACCTGCATTTGAGCAGAAGACGGATTCATATTTTCCCGCAAATGCATTTCCGAATCCATCCTCCAGAATACTGCTGGAACGTACAATATAAGGATCCTGTCCGTAGTATTCCAGCAAATGGAGTGCACGCTCTCTGATGTCCGGCGGAAAGGTTCCGGTACGCAGTTTCTCGGCAAATTCTCCTGCGAGTGAAAAATATTCTTCTTCTCTGCGCTGCCGGATGCGAAGATCCCAGAAATGATTCTCTACAATATAGGTATAGAACACATCTGAGCCGATATAAAAGGAGTCATGCGGTTCAAATTTTGCATAAAGATCCGGACACCGGTTCTGGATGATCTTTCGTGCCAGAAGCATGCCGCAGGCTTTGCCGCCGATCAGACCGGTGCCGATCATGCGGTCGCGGATATGAAAATAGTCTTCCGGCAAAAAATGTTCATCAATGAGTTCACACATCCGGTTGTCACGGGACATCATGATTCGGGACATCTGATGACAGGCGTCTGACACATCCAGCCCGCTGTCCATCCGCATCCGCATCCGGTTAAAAAAGCGATCCCATGCATCTGTGCTCTGGGTTTCGCCGGTTCCCTGACGGTCGTTCATGACCTGGTAAAAATGGCTGATCTCCACACCGTCTGTCAGAGGACGGAAGGTGCGATCAGACGGATCATACAAATGTGGCATGAACATGGTTTCGGAATGACGGTTCCAGACCTTTTCCGGACGAACATATACATGATCTTCATCAGAGTAAACATCCAGAAACAATTGTGTTGTGTTGATGATCTTTGCGACGGCACGCTGGGAATGTCTGGCGCGAAGAAGCGGGAAAAAGGCGATGGTATCAAGTGAGAACAAAAAGGGACAGGTAACCTGGAAAAAATTTCCCATCATCAGGTCGGTTGCCCATGCCGTCTGCAGCTCAGAAAGGCAGTCAAACACATAGAAGGCATCGAATCCTTCCTGTTCGATAATGTTATGGATCTCAACCGTAAAGGTTTCGAATTTGTGAGAAAGCTCTACATGGTAGGTGCGAACTCCTTCCTGCTCTTCGATCAGCGGCGGGTGGCTGGCAAACCGGATGTAGATGAGATTTCGATGGTCCTCAATGGCCTGGCGGACATAAGGTTCCATAAACAGACGAAATTCTTCCAGATCGGAGATACGCCATACAACATTGTCGCCAAGACGGATATTGTCAAGTGCGGTATCCATCTGCGGAATTCCGGATTTTGCGCGTTCAAATGCAGACATAGTAAAAACCTCCTTTATCAGGCAGGGTAGCATCCGTTAAAACAAGCCATACAAAGATCAGAGTGACCTGCCATTTCCGATAAGTGTTCTATTTTCAGGTAAGCAAGCGAGTCCGCACCGATCATTTCACGGATCTGCTCTGTGGAATGAGAGGATGCGATCAGTTGATTATTGGATGGTACATCCGTTCCATAGTAGCAGGGATGCAGAAAAGGCGGTGCACTGATCCGGACATGGACTTCTTTTGCGCCGGCTTTTTTCAGCATCCGGATCAGCCCCGTAATGGTCGTGCCGCGGACGATGGAATCATCGACTAAAACGATCCGTTTTCCTGAGACAACAGGTTCCAGAACAGAAAGCTTCATGCGGACACCTGCCGAGCGGGCTTCCTGGGTTGGCTTGATAAATGTCCGCCCAACGTAGCTGTTTTTATAAAAGATCAGTTCAAACGGAAGCCCGGCGGCCCGTGCAAAGCCTCTTGCAGCGGCCAGGCCGGAATCGGGAACGCCCGCTACCAGATCAGCATCTGCCGGGAAATCCTTTGCGAGAAGTTCTCCGGCCCGGATCCTCGCGTCATAGACATGAATGCCGTCGATCATGCTGTCAAGCCGGGCAAAATAAATATATTCAAATACACAGTTGGCATGTTTTTCCTGGACACATGAGAAATCTGACGAAATGCCATCTTGACTCACGGTCAGGATCTCGCCGGGCGCGATGTCACGGACAAATTCGGCACCGACAGCCTCTAATGCACAGCTTTCGGAAGCGATTACCCAGGCATTGTTTCTTTTGCCGATACAAAGTGGCTTTAAGCCGAGCGGATCCCGCATGGCGATCAGTTTACGCGGACTTTTTACCAACAGTGCATAACCGCCGCGGAGCTTTTTTGCGGTCGCGGCTACGGCTGCTTCTACACTGCCTGCCTTAACACGCGCACGGGCGATGAGATAGGCGATCAGTTCGGAGTCTGTGGTGGTCTGAAAAATCGCACCGTCATGGGCAAGCTCCTGATGTAGTTCCTCTACATTCAGCAGATTCCCGTTATGTGCAAGCGCCATGGTGCCTTTAATATAGCTTAAGACCAGAGGTTGTGCGTTTTCCCGGCAGTTTGCACCTGTGGTGGAATAACGGACATGACCGATCCCAAGATTTCCTGAGAGGGTGTCCAGTCTTTTCTTGTCAAAGACATCCGTAACCAGTCCGAGATTTTTGTAAGAGGTAATATTATCCCGCGGGCCTTCTGTGTCGGAGACAGCGATGCCGCATGATTCCTGCCCGCGATGCTGCAGGGCGCAGAGACCAAAGTAGATGTCTCTGGCCACCTGAACGCCCACTGTCTCATAGATGCCGAATACACCACAGGCTTCATGAACGCCGCTTATATATGCTGTATCAGAGGTTTTCATAGATCGATCCTTTCTTATTCGCCGCTTTGACCGTAGTTTGAAAGAACTCTCGCGGAAGGATCGCTTACATCACAGCCCTCCCATTCGCGATTTGGCATCCAGAAATCTGCAACCATTTCAGACTGCTGCGGATAGTATTGTTCAAAAATCTCACGATACAGAAGCGATTCTTTGGTAAACGGTTTTGCATGTTCGTATTTCTGGCATTTCTCTGTAAATTCCTCATCCGAATAGCAGCTTTGTGCATATTCCATCAGGTCATCTCTTAAGGAATGTCCGACGGCATCGGAGAATGCGGCTTTTTCCCGCATTAAGATCGATTCCGGAATAAACATATCTTTTTCAAATGCATGTCGTAACAGATATTTGCCGATTCCGTAGCGATTCATTTTCAGTGCGGGATCGATCCGCATGACGTAATCTACAAAAGCAAGATCTCCGAAGGGAACCCGCGCCTCCAGGGAGTTGACGGAAATACATCTGTCTGCCCGCAGGACATCATACATATGGATTTCGTGAATCCGTTTCTGAGCCTCTTTCTGGAAGGCATCCGGACCGGGTGCGAAGTCTGTATATTTATAGCCGAATAATTCATCGGAGATTTCACCGGTCAGGATCACGCGGATATCCGTGTTTTCGTGGATCCATTTGCAGACCAGATACATGCCGATGGAGGCACGGATGGTGGTGATGTCATACGTACCGAGTGCCGCGATCACAGGATGCAGGGCATCTATGACATCTTCCCTGCTGATAATGACTTCATGGTGGTTACTGTGAATGTAATCGGCAACGACCCGCGCATATTTGAGGTCGATCGCGTCTTCATCCATGCCGATCGAGAACGTTTCCAGTGGTTTTTGTAATTGCTTTGCCGCAATACCGCAGACCAGAGATGAGTCGAGACCGCCGGAGAGTAAGAAGCCGAGCGGGGCATCTGCATCCAGACGCTTGATAATACCGTTGATCAGATGCCGGCGGATTTCTGCGCAGATCTCTTCCACGGAATCCGTCGCGTGAAAGGATTCGACTGCGGATGGATCGTGATAACAGATAAATTCTCCGTTTTTCCAATAATGACCGGGTGGAAACGGACGTATCTTTTCACAGGCGCCGGTCAGATTCTTCGGCTCGGAAGCAAACAGGATATCCCCTTTTGTATCGTAGCCATAATACAGGGGACGGATACCGATCGGATCTCTGGCGGCAATGAAGCATTGTTCTTTTGCGTCATAGATGACCAGAGCAAATTCTGCGTCCAGAAGCGCAAACATCGAACATCCCAGACGTTCGTACAGGGGCAAAAGGATCTCGCAATCGCTGTCACCCTGAAAGGACTCTCCGAGAGATTCCAGATAGGTGCGGAGTGCGCGAAAACCATACAGCTCCCCATTGCAGACACATACGCTTCCGTGACGGATAAACGGCTGCATACCTTCGGGGGTCAGCCCCATGATCGACAGACGGTTGAAGCCCATGAGTCCCTGTGGTACGGGAACGGTTCGCGAAACATCCGGACCGCGGGATGCTGTCCGTGAAAGTAATTCTGAAAAAGTGTCAGGGTCTGCAGAAGGACTGCAGTAGGTCAGTATGGAACACATATCGGTAATTTCTCCTTTTTTGTTTATAATAAGGTAATGTCGTCAGGAATCCTGAAATCAGAAGTGTTTGGAAGAAGCACTTCCGGATGAAGTCGTTCCTCTTCCAGAAAATCCTTTACATATTCGATAAAAGCACCGGCGGCCGCCGAAGGAACCTGTCCCTTCGGAGTAACCAGGGCATATTTTACAGCCTTTGAGGGCTCTACGATCAGTTTGGTAACAACCAGCGGATTCGGGGTATATGTGGTCTGCGGGAAAATACAGATCCCGACACCCTGTTCGACCAGTGCGATCGCGTCCTGATAATTTGAAAGCTTGCAGAGAATCTGCGGTTCTGCACCGATGCTTTCAAACCATCGTTCGATCGCTTCGACACGCGATGCACGTTCCGGCAGGATCAGCGGCTGGTTACAGAGTGTGGAAAGCGGAAGTTCATTTCCACTCATTTCAGCGAGCGGATGGTTTTGTGGAAGAAGCGCCACCCACGGTTCTGTGCCGACACAAAAGCCCTCCAGCTGTTCGTTGTCATAGGGCATTGCGATGACGGCAAGGTCTGTTTCATGGTGAAACAGCTGGTTTAGAATGTCATCCGTGCCGCCGCTTCTTAAGGTATAACGGACCAGAGGATATTCTTCACAGAATCCGGCAATCCATCTGGCGATCAAAAACGGTGCCCGTCCTTCAACCGTACCTACGATCAGATTTCCGGAAAGCTCCTTTCCATAAGAATGAATCTCTTCCCGGGTCCGTTCGCAGAGGGACAGGATCTGTTGTGCACGGCGATATAACAGTTCGCCTGTGGGAGTCAGCTCCAATTTCCGGCTGCCGCGAATAAACAGCTGGGTGTTCAGATCCCGTTCGAGTTCGCGAATCTGGTTGCTTAAAGGAGGCTGGCTCATGGAAAGTCTTTTGGCCGCCTGCGTGATATTGAGTTCTTCCGCTACCGTAACAAAATATCTTAATGTACGAAAATCCATATTCAACTCCTAAAAAAAGACAAGGACACTGATCTGCCTGCTGACAGAATCGGCGTCCTTGCCTGAAAATATTTATTTTTTTGTATTATTTCATTCAAAAAGAATATTGTCAAGAATATATCGATAGGAAAAAGATATGGAAGCCATAATGAAATCCGTATCCCTGTTTCATTGACTGCTATTTTTGAATATGGTAAAACTGATGAAAAGCAAAGGCGCTTTGTATGGCTTAAGTTGGGCCATACAGGCGCCTTTATTTTTTTGCAAGGAAAAACATGGCCGAACCGCAGGCAAATATAAAGGAGGATTACAGAATGGAAACAAGAAGCAGCAGATCGATTCCGGAAATTTATGGAAGTCTGGTCTTTGATGACAGAGTGATGCGTGAGCGTCTGCCGAAGGATATTTACAAAGCAGTGCACAAGACGATCGAAAACGGATCACATCTTGAACTTGATGTTGCAAATGTCGTCGCATCTGCGATGAAAGAATGGGCTCTGGAACGAGGCGCAACACATTTTACCCACTGGTTTCAGCCGATGACCGGTCTGACAGCAGAAAAGCATGACAGCTTTATTTCGCCGGAACCTGACGGAGGCGTCATTTTGGAATTTTCCGGGAAAGAGCTGGTAAAAGGAGAACCGGACGCATCCAGTTTCCCGTCGGGCGGCTTGCGGGCGACGTTTGAAGCGAGAGGATATACCGCATGGGATCCATCCTCGCCGGCCTTTATTAAGGATGGTTCGCTCTACATTCCGACTGTGTTCTGCTCCTATGGCGGAGAAGCGCTGGATAAAAAGACACCATTGCTGCGTTCGATGGAAGCTCTGAACAAACAGGCAGTCCGTCTGCTGAATCTGCTTGGAAAGCAGGATGTGACACAGGTACATACAACGGTCGGATCCGAACAGGAATATTTCCTGATTGACAAAGATCTCTATATGAAGCGCAAAGATCTTCTTGTGACCGGCAGGACATTATTTGGCGCACCGGCATCAAAGGGACAGGAGATGGAGGATCACTACTTTGGTGTGTTAAAACCAAAAGTATCTGCCTATATGCATGAATTGGATGAGGAACTCTGGAAGCTTGGAATTCCCGTTCGGACCAAACACAATGAGGTTGCACCGGCACAGCATGAGCTGGCACCGGTATTTGAAACAGCCAACGTAGCAGTTGATCATAACCAGCTTACGATGGAAGTGATGAAAAAGGTTGCGGACAAATATAATTACGCATGTCTGCTGCATGAGAAACCGTTTGAAGGAATCAATGGTTCCGGCAAGCATAACAACTGGTCCATTTCTACCAATACCGGGTTAAATCTTTTGGATCCCGGAAAACATCCGGCCGACAACCTGCTGTTCCAGATGTTTCTGATCTCCGTTATCGCGGCGGTTGATGAATATGCAGATCTGCTGCGTGTTTCCGTAGCATCGGCGGGTAATGATCATCGTCTGGGTGCAAATGAAGCACCGCCGGCGATCATTTCCATCTTCGTTGGAGATGAGCTGGCCAGAATCTTAGACAGCATTGAAAAGGGGACGACTTATGTTGAAACCGGAAAGATTCAGATGGAGATGGGCGCAGATGTGCTGCCGCACATTACCAAGGATAATACGGACAGAAACCGTACGTCACCGTTTGCTTTTACCGGCAATAAATTTGAATTCCGTATGCCGGGATCCGCAATCTCGGTTGCGAATGCCAACATCGTATTGAATACAGCTGTTGCGGAGATTCTTGAACAGATTTATAACGCATTGAAGGATGTCCCGCAGGAGAGACAGGAAGAAACCGTTCGTATTTTCTTAAGACAGATGCTCATCAAACATAAGAGAGTGTTATTCAACGGAAACGGTTATACAGATGAATGGGTAGAGGAAGCAGGCAGACGAGGGCTGGATAACCTGCGCAACCTTCCGGAAGCAATGCCGCGCTGGATCTCGGATAAGAGCATCGATCTGTTCACGAGACATGGCATCTTTACAAAAGAGGAGATCTTTTCACGTTATGATATCCTGCTGGAGAACTTCTCGAAGACGATCCATATCGAATCGCTGACGATGCAGGATATGGTCAGAAAAGATTTTACAGCCGGAATTGTAGCATTTATGAAGGACCTGACACAGGAGGCATACCAGAAGAAATCCGTTTTACCGGATTGCGCATGCGCAATGGAAGAAAGCGTACTCAAGCGCCTTGACGCAGCTGCAGGAAAACTTCTGGATGCAAATGAAAGACTTGCTGAGGATACCGCAAAGGCAGAGAAGATTACGGACAATCTGGAATGCGCGTCGTTCTATCAGGAGACGATCCTTCCGGATATGGAAATGCTGAGAGAAGTCGTAGACAGTGCAGAAAGTCTGATACCGGATCAGTATCTGCCATATCCGACTTATGCGGAGATTCTGTTCTCTCTGCGATAAAGAATAGCGGACAGGAAAGGTTATGGGATATGGAAAATAAGAATCTGATCGAACGATTAAAGGAACAAGAACATGATGCGTGCGGAATCGGCGCTGTCGTAAACATTGACGGACGTCAGGATTACCGTGTTTTGGATGATGCGCTGCATATCGTGGAGAAGCTTGAGCATCGGGCAGGGAAAGACGCGACCGGTGAAGTCGGTGACGGTGTCGGAATCCTGCTGCAGATTTCGCATGCATTCTTTTCAAAAAATGCACCTGAATGGGGAATTCAGTTGGGAGAGGAAGGCGATTACGGCATCGGAATGTTCTTTTTGCCGACAGATACCATGAAGCGTATGTTCGCTATGCGTATGCTGGAAGTGATCGTCCAAAAGGAAGGTCTTTCTTTCCTGGGATGGAGAGAGGTGACGATTCATCCGGAGATCCTCGGTAAAGTCGCTGTGGATTGCATGCCGTGTATCATGCAATGCTTTGTCGGACGCCCTGAACATGTGGAAAAGGGAATCGAATTCGACAGGCGTTTATACGTTGTCAGAAGAGAATTTGAACAGAGCTCGGAAGATACCTATATCTGCTCCTTCTCTTCGAGAACGATCGTATATAAGGGAATGTTTCTCGTGGGACAGCTCAGACGGTTCTATGAAGATCTGATGAGTGAGGATTATCAGAGTGCGATCGCGATCGTACATTCCCGTTTTTCGACGAATACGACACCGGCCTGGGAACGCGCGCATCCATACCGGATGATCGCGCACAACGGAGAGATCAATACCATTCGGGGTAACAGTGACCGTATGCTGGCCAGAGAAGAAACCATGTATTCGGATCTGCTTGCCGATGACATGGATAAGATCTATCCGGTGATCGCAGCATCCGGATCGGATTCCGCGATGCTGGATAATACGCTGGAGTTTTTGTACATGAACGGTATGCCGCTTCCGCTCGCAATGATGATCACGATTCCGGAGCCTTGGAAACACAATGGCTTTATGAAGCAGGAGAACAAGGACTTTTATCATTATTACGCAACGATGATGGAGCCCTGGGACGGACCGGCCGCGATCCTGTTTACGGACGGAGAGCTTCTGGGCGCCACATTGGATCGGAACGGGTTGAGACCGTCACGGTATTATGTCACGGATGACAACCGGCTGATCCTCTCTTCAGAGGTCGGCGTTTTGGATATTCCGGAGGAGCACATTGTCAAAAAGGCCAGGCTTGAGCCGGGCAGGATCCTGTTGGTAGATACCAAAAAGAATCAGATCATTTCCGATGATGACTGTAAAGCATCATATGCGCATGCAATGCCGTACGGGGAATGGCTTGACCGGTGTCTTCTGCATCTGGATCATCTTACCATTCCGAACCGTAAGATTCCGGTTTATTCACAGGAAATGCGGGATAAGCTGTATAAAGTTTTCGGATACACCTATGAAGATGTCAAGGATCAGATCCTTCCAATGGCAGAGACCGGCATTGAACCGACGGTTTCCATGGGACATGATGTACCGCTGGCGATGCTTTCTGATCACCATCAGCTTTTGTTCTGCTATTTCAAACAGCTGTTTGCACAGGTTACAAATCCGCCTATTGACTCTTTGCGGGAAAAGGTGGTTACCGATACGACCGTTTATGTCGGATCAGACGGTAACCTTTTAAAAGAAAAAGGGGAAAACTGCCAGGTCTTAGAGATCAATAATCCGATTCTGACAGGTGTGGATCTGATGAAGATCCGTGCGCTTGACCGGCCCGGATTCAAGACCGGGACCGTTTCCATTTTGTACTATAAGAACACTTCGTTAGAGCGTGCTTTGGAGCAGCTGAATATTGCAGTTGACCGGACGGTAAGTGAGGGTAATAACATTCTGATCTTATCTGATCGGGGGATTGATGAAAACCATGTGGCTATCCCGTCCCTTCTGGCAGTCTCTTCTGTCGAGCAGCATCTGGTAAGAACCAAAAAGCGCACGGCGGTGTCACTGATCTTAGAGAGCGGGGAGCCGAGAGATGTGCATCAGATCGCAACCCTGCTGGGATTCGGTGTGCGGGCAGTGCATCCGTATCTGGCGCATGAATGTATCGGTGAACTGATCGATCTGGGATTGCTGGATAAAGATTTCCATACGGCGGTAGAGGATTATAATCATGCGCTGCTTGGCGGTGTTGTCAAGATCGCCGCGAAGATGGGAATCTCCACGCTGCAGTCCTATCAGTCAGCCCGGATCTTTGAAGCGATCGGACTCAGTAAGGATGTGATCGACCGGTACTTTACGGGAATTGTCAGCCGTGTGGGCGGTATCGGTCTTAATGAGATTGCACAGGATATTTCCCTCAGACACGACCATGCGTTTGATCCGCTGGGACTGGGTGTAGATACAAGCCTTGATTCCATCGGGTTCCATTCCTTAAGAAGCGGAAACGATAAAGAGGATCATCTGTATAATCCCAAGACGATCGTAACGCTTCAGCAGGCTGTCCGGGAAGGAAATTATGCGTTATTTAAAGAATACTCAAGTGGTGTGGACGAAGAGTTCAGACCGCATACGTTAAGAGCCCTTCTGGAGTTTGTTCCTGCAGGAGAGTCGGTACCGATCGATGAAGTAGAACCTGTTGAATCGATCGTGACACGCTTCCAGTCCGGGGCGATGTCTTATGGTTCGCTTTCAAAGGAAGCACATGAAACACTTGCGACAGCCATGAACAGACTTGGCGGTAAGTCAAATACCGGTGAGGGCGGTGAAGATCCGGCCCGGTTCGGAACGGAAAAGAACAGTGCCGTGAAGCAGGTGGCTTCCGGACGGTTTGGCGTTACAAGTGCATATTTAAACAGTGCAAAAGAGATCCAGATCAAAATGGCGCAGGGTGCAAAGCCGGGCGAAGGCGGACATTTACCTGCAAATAAAGTTTATCCCTGGGTAGCTGCGACCAGGCATTCCACGCCGGGTGTTTCGCTGATTTCACCGCCGCCACATCACGATATTTATTCGATCGAAGATCTTGCACAGCTGATCTATGACTTAAAAAATGCAAATCGGGATGCAAGGATTTCTGTAAAACTGGTTTCAGAGAATGGCGTCGGAACGATTGCTTCCGGTGTGGCCAAAGCCGGTGCACAGGTTGTGCTGATCTCGGGTTATGACGGCGGAACCGGTGCGGCACCATCCTCGTCTGTTCATCATGCGGGTCTTCCGTGGGAACTGGGCTTGAGTGAGGCACATCAGAGTCTGATCGCAAATGGCCTCCGCAGCCATGTCATCCTGGAGACAGACGGCAAACTGATGACAGGAAGAGATGTGGCGATCGCTGCATTGCTGGGTGCAGAGGAATATGGATTTGCGACAGCACCACTGGTTTGCATGGGATGTATGATGATGCGTGTCTGTTCAAAAGATACGTGCCCGGCAGGTATCGCGACCCAGAATGAAAAGCTGCGCAAACGGTTCTGCGCAAAGCCGGAAACGGTAATGAACTTTATGAAATTTATCGCGCAGGAACTCAGGGAGATCATGGCTTCCCTGGGCTTTAGAACAGTAAATGAAATGGTCGGCAGGACGGATTGTCTGCGTGTACGCCAGACACCGATCGCGATGCGGGCACATCTGGCGGATCTTTCCCGGATCCTGGATCCGGTTTTCGCAAATGAAAAGAGCAGATATTTTGTTCCGGAACATGCCTATGACTTTGAGCTGGAGAAGACGCTCGATGAAAAACTGCTGATCCCGGCATTCCGGAAGCTTGCAGGAAAAATGAAGCAGGAAAAACCGCAGACAGGCGCACTTGTGCTGGAAACACCAATTACCAGTACAGACCGGTCCTTTGGGACATCTCTCGGAAGTGAGATCACCAAGACTTACGGGAGCCTTGCGGAAGATACGATCGTTGTCAATGCAAAGGGCGGCGGCGGACAGTCATTTGGCGCATTTATACCGGCCGGTCTTACGCTGCACCTTACAGGTGATGCAAATGATGGATTCGGCAAGGGCTTATCAGGCGGCAAGCTGGTAGTTGTTCCGCCCAAAGAAGCGGCATATAAAGCACATGAGAATATCATTATCGGAAATGTGGCTCTTTACGGCGCAACATCCGGAAAAGCTTATATCTGCGGTGTAGCGGGAGAACGGTTCTGTGTCAGAAACTCGGGCGCAGTTGCGGTTGCAGAAGGCTGTGGAGATCATGGCCTGGAATACATGACCGGCGGACGCGCGGTCATCCTTGGAATGACAGGAAAGAATTTCGCGGCAGGAATGAGCGGCGGAATCGCTTATGTTCTTGACCGGGAGCATACTCTGTATCTGCGGATGAATAAATCGATGGCTTCCCTTCAGGAAGTGACGGAGCGATATGACATGGAAGAACTGGAAAGTATCCTGAAGGATTATGTAAAAGAGACCGGTTCGGAATATGCGACAGAGATTCTGGAACATTTTGATGCGTATCTGCCTGATTTTAAAAAGGTAGTACCGGATGATTACCAGAAAATGCTGAGTGCGATCAGCAAATATGAAGAACAGGGAATCGACAGGGAACATGCCGTTCTGGAAGCGTTCCAGGAAGTGACATGCGGTTAAAAGCAGAGGTAACGGATTATGGGAAAAATCACAGGATTTCTGGAATATCAGAGGCAAAACAACAAAGATGTTCCGGTAGAAGAAAGAATACAGAATTTTGAGGAATTTCACATTCCTCTTGAGAGAAAGGAACGGCAGCAGCAGGCGGCACGCTGCATGAACTGCGGTGTTCCGTTTTGTCAGTCGGCAATGACACTGGCGGGGATGGTGACAGGCTGTCCTTTACATAATCTGATTCCGGAATGGAATGATCAGATCTATGCGGGACATATGCAGCATGCATTTAGCAGGCTGATCAAGACCAGTAATTTCCCGGAGTTTACCGGAAGAGTCTGCCCGGCACTTTGTGAAAAAGCATGCATGTGCGGTCAGTACGAGGATGCGGTTACGGTCCATGACAACGAATACTTCCTGATTGAAGAAGCCTTCGCAAAGGGCTATATCAAGCCGCGCACGATTCCGGTCAGAAGCGGGAAAAAAGTCGCGGTCGTGGGAAGCGGTCCGTCCGGCCTGGCTACAGCAGATGAGCTAAATTTCAGAGGACATCTGGTAACTGTATTTGAACGGGATGATCAGATTGGCGGACTCTTGATGTATGGAATCCCCAATATGAAACTGGATAAGCGAGTGATCCTTCGCCGCCGTGCGTTGATGGAGGAAGAAGGGGTTACATTTAAGACCGGCGTTAATATCGACACAAAAGAAAAGGCACAGGCACTCATGGAGGAATATGATGCAGTCGTGCTCTGCTGTGGATCGCGACAGGCAAGAGGTCTGACACCACAGGTACTTGACCTGAAAGGCGGCGCACAGGAAACTGCGTGCACCGACCTGAAGGGTGTTTATTATGCAGTGGATTTCCTCAAATCCACAACAAAACAGCTGATGCAGTGCGAGGGTCGTACGGTAGCGGAACTCGAAGAACATGGTGGCTTTATCAGTGCAAAGGATAAACATGTGGTTGTTGTCGGAGGAGGCGATACGGGAAATGACTGCATCGGAACTGTGATCCGTCATGGATGTAAATCCGTTACGGCGCTGGAAATGATGCCGGCACCACCCTGGGAGCGTTTGCCTTCTAATCCGTGGCCGCAGTGGCCGAAGGTCAGAAAAATCGATTATGGACATGAGGAAGCGATCAAGCTGTTTGGCCAGGATCCGCGTGTATATGAGACGACAGTACAGGCCTGCTATGCAAACAAAAGAGGTGAGGTCAGAAAACTTCAGACCGTGCAGCTGAACTGGGAAGGAAGAAATTTTACGCCGGTCGAAGGTTCGGAAAAAACCATTCCATGTGACCTTTTGCTGATCGCAGCCGGATTTACAGGCTGTGAAAGCTATGTGGCGGAAGCATTTGGTGTAGAACGCGGTCCGCGCGGGACAGTTATGACGGAAAACGGTCATTATGCTTCAAGTATTCCCGGTGTGTTTACAGCCGGTGATATGCACAGAGGCGCATCCCTGGTCGTCTGGGGAATCACGGAGGGTCGTGCCTGTGCCAGAGAGGTGGATCAATACCTGCTGGGATATACGACACTCTAAAATACTGACATCTTAACGAGTCGGCAATCAATCGATACGGTAATATGGGAGAATTACATGAAGGCATATCTGATTTTGGAAGACGGTAAATGTTATGCCGGAACTGCGATCGGAGCAAACAGAGAGGTTATTTCTGAGATTGTGTTTCAGACGGCCATGACCGGGTACCAGGAAGTACTTTCGGACCCGTCCTACGCCGGACAGGCAGTCGTGATGACGTATCCGCTGATCGGGAATTACGGGGTTTCCCATAATGATATGGAATCCCGGAAACCCTGGCCGGACGCATTTTTGGTGCGGGAGATGGCCCGGGTACCGAGCAGCTGGCGAATGGATAACACACTGGAAAACTTCCTGAAGGAATATAACATTCCCGGGATCGCGGAGATAGACACCCGAAGTCTGACGAAGCATCTGCGAAAAAACGGAACGATGAACGGGTGTATCACAACAAAAGAATATCAGGGAGCAGAGAAGGAAGACTTGCTTGACAGGATCCGGGATTACCGGGTGCGTGATGTTGTCAGCAAAGTCACTACAAAAGAGCCAAGGCGTATGAGAGGCGGAATGGCGGATGGGAAAAAGGTAGCACTGATCGATCTTGGCACAAAGCAGAACATCATCCGCGCACTGGAAAAACGCGGATGCAATGTTTGCGTATATCCGGCCCATACACCTGCAGATGAGATCCTGGAAAGCGCACCGGATGGCATCATGCTGTCTAATGGGCCCGGAGATCCGGCAGAGAACCGCGAAATCATACGGGAAATCCGTAAAATGTATGAAGCAGACATACCGATCTTTGCAATCTGTCTGGGACATCAGTTGATGGCTCTGGCGGCAGGTGCAAAAACCTATAAGCTGACATACGGGCACCGCGGCGGGAATCATCCGGTGAAGGAGCTGTCGACAGGAAGAGTGTTTATCAGCTCGCAGAATCACGGATATGCGGTAGATGTGAGCAGTCTGGATCCGGCGGTCGCAAAAGAAAGCTTTCGAAATGTGAATGACGGTACAAATGAGGGGATTTCCTATGTGGGAAAACCGATCCGTACCGTGCAGTTTCATCCGGAAGCAAAACCGGGTCCGACTGATACCGAATTTCTGTTTGATGAGTTTATACAGATGATGGAGGTGGGCCATGCGTGATCAGAAGATACAAAAAGTGCTGGTCATCGGGTCCGGTCCGATCGTCATCGGACAGGCGGCAGAGTTTGACTATGCCGGGACACAGGCCTGCCGTGCGTTGAAAGAAGATGATATAGAAGTCGTTTTGGTTAATTCGAATCCGGCTACTATCATGACGGACACATCGATCGCAGATCATGTGTACATCGAACCACTGACAACAGACAGTCTGGAGATGATCATAAGTAAAGAACGGCCGGATTCCGTGTTACCCACATTGGGCGGTCAGGCCGGATTGAATCTCGCGATGGCTTTGGAAGAAGCGGGAATACTGGAAAAATATAATGTCCGTCTGATCGGTACATCGGCTGAGACCATTAAACGTGCGGAAGACCGTCTGCTGTTTAAGGAAACCATGGAGCAGATGGGAGAGCCGATCGCAGCTTCAGAGGTTGTGCATACCTTAGAAGATGGCCTGCGTGCCGCTTCTGAAATCGGATACCCGGTTGTACTGCGCCCTGCATACACATTGGGCGGCTCCGGCGGCGGAATTGCGTATACAAAGGATCAATGCAGGGAAATACTGGAAAACGGACTGCGTCTTTCCAGAGTACACGAGGTATTGGTAGAGCGGTGCATTGCAGGCTGGAAAGAAATTGAATACGAAGTAATGAGGGATGGTGCCGGAAATGTGATCACCATCTGTAACATGGAAAATCTGGACCCGGTGGGTGTGCATACTGGCGATTCGATCGTGGTAGCGCCATCACAGACGCTGTCTGATCAGGAATATCAGATGCTTCGGACATCATCGCTTCATATCATATCTGAGTTACAGATCACGGGTGGATGCAATGTGCAGTTTGCGCTGCATCCGGACCGGATGGAATATTGTGTCATAGAAGTCAACCCGCGCGTTTCCAGATCTTCTGCGTTGGCATCAAAAGCCACAGGATATCCGATCGCAAGGGTGGCGGCAAAGATCGCGCTCGGCTATCGTCTGGATGAGATCCGGAATGCAGTCACACAAGAGACCTATGCATGCTTTGAGCCGATGCTGGACTACTGTGTCGTCAAAATGCCGCGCCTCCCGTTTGACAAATTTATTTCCGCGGAGCATTCACTTGGCACACAGATGAAGGCGACGGGAGAAGTTATGGCGATTTCTGGCAGTTTCGAGGGCGGCCTGATGAAGGCGATCCGTTCGCTGGAACAGCATGTTGACAGTCTGATGTCATATGATTATTCGCAGATGTCTAATGATGAACTGATGGACCTGCTTGAAGAAGTGGGTGACAGAAGGATCTGGATCATTGCGGAAGCGCTGCGTCGAAAATTCAGTGTTGCCGGCATCAACAAAAAGACCCGGATCGATAAGTGGTTTTTGGACAAGTTAAAAGTATTGGTGGAAATGGAGCCTGTCTTAAGACGCCGCCCGATGACCAATGATGTATTAAGGCGCGCAAAGCGTCTTGAATTCCCGGATGCGGTAATTGCAAGACTCTCCGGTTATCCGGAAGAAGAGATTCATGCAATGTGTCAGAAAGCCGGGATCAGACCCTCCTTCCAGATGGTAGATACCTGTGCAGCAGAATTTGATGCGCATACACCATATTATTATTCTGTATTTGGCGTAGAAAACGAAGCATTGCCATCCGGTTCCGGGAAAAAGAAGGTTTTGATCCTGGGCTCCGGACCGATCCGGATCGGCCAGGGCATCGAGTTTGATTATTGTTGTGTGCACAGCACCTGGGCATTCCGGAGAGAAGGTTATGAGACGATCATGATCAACAATAATCCGGAAACCGTTTCTACAGATTTTGATACGGCGGATCGTCTGTATTTTGAACCGCTGACACCGGAAGATGTCAGAAAGGTCATCGAGGTAGAACAGCCGGATGGGGCTGTTGTACAGTTTGGCGGGCAGACTGCCATCGGTCTGACGGAAGCATTGGAGAAGTTTGGTGTGCCGATTCTGGGAACGGCACCGGATGATGTGGATGCAGCAGAAGACAGGGAGCGCTTTGACAGGATCCTTGAACAGACAGGAATTCCGCGTCCGGCAGGACATACTGTTTTTACAGCACAGGAAGCGAAGCAGGCGGCTGAGGAACTGGGATATCCGGTTCTGGTACGCCCATCTTATGTGCTGGGTGGTCAGGGCATGCACATCGCGGTTGATGCGGATGATATCGAAGAGTATATCGGTGAGATCAATCGTTATCAGCAGGATCACCCGATCCTGGTTGATAAATACATCAGAGGAACAGAAGTAGAGGTAGACGCGGTCTGTGATGGGGAACAGATTCTGATTCCGGGCATTATGGAGCACGTAGAACGGACAGGGATCCATTCCGGAGATTCGATCTCTATTTATCCGGCGGTGACCATTTCAGAAGCAGCAAAGGAAAAGATCCTCGCAGACACCGGAGCGCTTGCTAAAGCATTGCATGTAAAGGGTATGATCAACATACAATTTATCGTTGATAAGGATGAGGTGTCGATCATTGAAGTGAACCCGAGATCTTCCAGAACCGTTCCTTATATTTCAAAGGTGACAGGCATTCCGATCATTGATCTGGCGACCAGAGTTATTTGCGGACATAGTCTTTCTTCGATGGGATATCTCCCGGGTCTTCAGCCGGAATCGGGTTACTATGCTGTAAAAATGCCGGTCTTCTCTTTTGAAAAGATCCAGGGTGCTGATATTTCGCTTGGACCGGAAATGAAGTCGACAGGAGAGTGTCTGGGTGTTTCGACAACGTTAAACGAAGCGCTCGGAAAGGCATTTGCAGGTGCAGGTATTTCTTTGCCGAAAAGCAGGAAGATGGTTATGACTGTGCGGGACCGTTCGCAGGAAGAAATGGTTCCGATCGCTAAGAAATTCATGAATCTGGGATATCAGATTTTTGCAACTGGCGGAACCTGCAAAACGTTTCAGTCAAATGGTATCTCCTGCGAGATGATCCGTAAAGCAGAGGAACCGTCACCAAATATTCTGGATCTGGTATTGTCACATGATCTGGATCTGGTGATCGACATTCCGGGAACCGGGATCCATTCGGCAAGAGACGGGTTTAAGATCCGACGGATCGCAGTAGAGACAGGTGTGACGGTGCTCAGTGCAGTGGATACTGCCAAAGCGCTTGCCGACGCCCTGTCACATCCTATTCATCAGGCACAGCCGGTTGACATCGGTTGCATCCAAAACAGGTAGCTTCGCAGTATCTTAATGAGCTGCGTTGACTATACATATCCCATACCGTTATCGGACAGGAAACGCACAAACGGAGGAATCCGGACGTGCGTTTTTCTGTTTTTAGAGTGGTATTAGTTAATTGATATAGGTGATGCAATGAAACGGGTATTTGTTTTACGGGATCCATTGTGGTAAAACAGTAGCATACATAGCAAAGGCGCTGTGCCGGGTCAGAATGATTCGGCGGGCGCCTTTTTCGTTTCGCGAACGATTTTGTAAAAACAGTTTTTAAACGGGAGGATTGTTATGACGATACAGACACTCGCAGCTGCGCTTGATTCCGGCTGGACATTGTTTGGCGCAGCATTAGTATTTTTTATGCAGGCAGGATTCACTATGGTGGAGGCTGGCCTGACGAGAGCAAAAAACACGGGAAACATCATTATGAAAAACATGATGGATCTTTGTATTGGAGCACCATTATATTGGTTTGTCGGATTTGGCATTATGATGGGGACAAATGCTGTTTGTAATCAATTCATCGGTGGGCTGAATCTGTTTAGTCTTCAAAGTGATGATTATACAACAATGATTTTTCAGACAGTCTTTTGTGCCACATCAGCGACCATCGTATCAGGAGCTATGGCGGAACGTACAAAGTTCTCATCTTACTGTATATACAGTGCGATCATAAGCCTTGTAGTTTATCCGATCTCCGGTCATTGGATCTGGGGAGGCGGATGGCTGGCATCCCTGGGATTTCATGATTTTGCAGGATCTACGGCAGTGCATATGGTAGGTGGCGTGGCCGCATTTGTAGGTGCTGCGATCCTTGGACCGAGAATCGGGAAATATGCAAAGGACGGAAAGGTCAACGCAATTCCGGGACATAACCTTCTGGCGGCAGCATTGGGTGTGTTTATTTTATGGTTCTGCTGGTTTGGGTTTAACGGTGCTTCGACAACTGCACTGGCCAGTGATGCATACATTACGGCTGCCAGAGTATTCTTTACGACAAATCTTGCAACAGCGATCTCGACGTGTACTGTTTTGTTTACAACATGGATTCGCTATGGGAAGCCGGATGTTTCCATGACATTGAACGGAACGCTTGCAGGTCTTGTAGGAATTACGGCCGGTTGTGATACAGTAACACCGGTTGGTGCAGCAATCATAGGTATCGTCTGTGGCATTGCGGTTGTATTTGGTGTTGAGTTTGTAGACCAGAAGTTGAAAGTAGATGATCCGGTAGGTGCTGTAGGGGTACATGGTATCTGTGGCGCGATCGGAACAATCCTGGTAGGATTCCTCGCATATTATGATTATGGCATCGGAGAGCGGGCAGGTCTTATGTATGGTGGCGGCGGACATGCACTTGGAATCCAGTGCCTTGGCGTTGTCACAGTAATCGGCTGGGTTGGCGCAACGATGGCAGCAGCATTCTTCATCATCAAAAAGTCCATCGGAATTCGCTGCACACCTGAGGAGGAGATTGAAGGCCTGGATATTCAGGAACATAACCTGGCAAGCGCATATGCAGATTTTGCACTTGCATCGAGTATCAACAACTTCAGCTCTCATGGCGATGTGGCATTGGGGAAAATGGAAATGGTTTTGCCGGCCGATGCTGTGCCGATGGATGATGCGGTTCCGGTACAGTTAAGGACACCGGACCCGTCTGTTGCACTGGGAAGCGATGTCAGCATTACAAAGATTACGATATTTACAAAACAGAGCAAGTTTGAGAGTCTGAACAGAGCAATGACAGAAATTGGTATAAGCGGGATGACAGTGACCAACGTACTTGGATGCGGGGCACAGGCAGGAAGAACAAGTTACTACCGTGGCGCAGAACTTACCATGAATCTGTTGCCGAAGATCCAGGTTGATATCGTTGTCAGCAAAATCTCTCCGAGAGATGTTATTACAGCAGCGAAAAAGGCATTATATACCGGACATATCGGAGACGGAAAAATATTTGTTTATAACGTTGAAAATGCAGTAAAGATCAGCAGTGGCGCGGAAGGATACGATGCGTTACAGGATTAATAAAGGAAGCATATTTTTTATGTATGGCTGGTATACCTGATTCGTTATACCGCGTTTGACAAACATATGATTTCGATATACGATAGCACCTGATAAGCAAAGGCGCTTGAAACAATTGGTTGTTTCAGGCGCCTTTTTCGTTGTTACCATGGGAGGAAGATGTTATGAGTGCAGGAGATACCGGATTTATGTTGATTTGCACGGCGTTTGTTTTCATTATGACGCCGGGGCTTGCCTTTTTTTACGGCGGATTGGGAAGGAGAAAAAATGTCCTGAATACGATGATGTCATCCTTCTTTATCATGGGAGTGGCATCTGTGATGTGGGTGCTGATCGGTTATACCTTAAGCTTTTCGGGAGACCACGCGGGAATCGTCGGCAGTCTTCAGAACTTTGCAATGATCGGAATGGATCAGGGAACCAGTCCATATGCGGATACGATTCCAAACTATGCGTTTGCGGTTTTCCAGATGATGTTTGCAATCATTACACCGGCTCTGATCACAGGTTCTGTTGCGGGCCGGATGAACTTTAAGGCACTGGTATTGTTTATCGTGTTCTGGTCTGTACTGGTGTATTATCCGCTCGCGCATATGGTATGGGGACATGGAGGCTTTTTAGGCGAGATCCTCGGATCGATCGACTTTGCCGGAGGAAACGTGGTTCATATCAGCTCGGGTATCAGTGGCCTGATCCTTTCCATTATGGTCGGTAAGCGACAGGGTTATAACAGTACCATTTACAGAACACATAATATCCCGTTTGTCATGCTGGGCGCCGCCCTTTTGTGGTTTGGATGGTTCGGATTCAATGCAGGCAGTGCACTGGCGGCCGATGGACTGGCGGCACATGCGTTTTTGACGACCAATACTGCATGCGCAACAGCAATGGTCGTCTGGATGCTGATCGATCTGTTTGCGTCCGGCAAGCCGACGGCAGTTGGTGCCTGTACGGGAGTAGTCCTCGGATTGGTTGCCATCACACCCGGTGCCGGATTTGTTCCGGTGTGGGCATCGTTTATCATCGGTGCAGTCGTCAGTCCGCTGTGCTATTTTATGATCTCGGTCGTAAAGAAAAAATTCGGGTACGACGATGCGCTGGACGCATTTGGCTGTCATGGCGTCGGCGGAATCTGGGGCGGCATTGCGGCCGGCCTTTTCACAAAGTCTTCAATCAATCCGGTGGCGCGCTGGGATGGCCTGGTGTTTGGAGATTATCATCTGTTCCGCGCACAGATCATAGCGATCCTGATCACAATTGCGATCGGTATCGTGGGAACGTTTATCTGCGCAAAGGTGACATCATTGATCGTGCCGCTTCGAGTCAGTGAAGCGGATGAGCGTCATGGTATGGATATTTCACAGCATGGAGAAAATGCGTATCCGTCATTTAACGGATTGGATTAATCACAGGGGGATCGGGATATGTTTAAAATTGATGCAATCGTAAGAGAAGAAATCTATGAAGAGCTGAAAGATGCGTTAAACGAGATCAACGTGCATGGTATGACGGTCAGTCAGGTCATGGGATGCGGTTATCAGAAGGGATATCAGAAAGTGGTCCGGGGAAGCAGGGTTGATGTCAACATGCTTCCGAAGATCAAGTTTGAGATCGTGGTTTCGACAGAAGAGTGGATGAAGAAGGTAGTGAACCTGATCTGTATGGTAGCCTATACGGGTCAGCCCGGAGACGGAAAGATATTTGTTTACAACCTGATGGATGTCATAAGGATCCGGACCGGGCAGCATGGAGATGAAGCCATCTACGAACGACAGGAAGAGGAAAAGAAAAATTCGTGATTCTTGCGTCAGGATATTTAATTTTACGATTTACTGTGGTATCTTAATAAAGTGAATTTTGGAAAGGAGTGGCGGTTCATGATATTACCGCAGGGAATATGAGCAGATATACAAAAGAAGATATTTTTCGTATCACGGACGAGGAAAACGTAGAATTTATCAGACTGCAGTTTACAGATATTTTCGGACATCTGAAAAATGTTGCGATCACGCGGAGCCAGTTGAAAAAGGCACTGGATAATATGTGCATGTTTGACGGATCTTCGATAGAAGGCTTTGCCCGGATCGAGGAGTCGGATATGTATCTGTATCCGGATCTGGACACATTTACCATTTTGCCGTGGAAACCGATGACAGGCAGGACCGCGAGGATCATCTGTGACGTCTATAATACGGATGGCACGCCATTTGAGGGGGATCCCCGTTATATTCTGAGAAAAGAGATTGAGAAAGCACGATCGATGGGATATGAGTTCAATGTCGGACCGGAATGTGAATTCTTCCTTTTCCACACGGATGACGGCGGGAGTCCGACTACGTTCTCTCATGATACCGGCGGATACTTTGATCTGGGGCCGAATGATCTGGCAGAAAATGTCAGACGGGAAATGGTCTTAACGCTGGAGGAGATGGAGTTTGAGATTGAGGCATCTCATCATGAGACAGCACCCGCGCAGCATGAGATTGATTTCAAATATGAACGGGCCATGCATGCTGCGGATAATATCATGACGTTTAAGTTTGCGGTAAAGACCATTGCGAAAAGGAGTGGTCTTTATGCGACGTTTATGCCGAAACCAAAAGAAGGAATCGGCGGATCCGGTATGCATATCAATATGTCTCTGGAAAAAGACGGAAAGAATGCATTTGTGGATGCTTCCGACCGTTACGGGTTAAGCAGGGAGGCCTATTGGTTTATGGGAGGCCTTCTTTCGCATGTATATCCGATGACAGCAGTGACAAATCCGCTGGTGAATTCCTATAAACGCCTGATTCCGGGATATGAGGCGCCGGTGCATATCGCATGGTCAGCCAGAAACAGAAGTCCGCTGATCAGAATTCCGTCTTCCCGCGGTCAGAGCACGCGGATCGAATTCAGGAGTCCGGACCCGTCGGCAAATCCGTACCTGGCACTCGCACTGTGTCTTGCAGCAGGCCTGGATGGTATCAAGAATCAGATCGATCCGCCTGCAGAGGTATCACAGAATATTTATGCCATGTCAGATGCCCAACGGAAAGAGAAGGGGATTCAGATGCTGCCCTCGACGTTGCTTGAAGCGATTCAGGCAATGGAGGCGGATCCATTTACGAAAGAAATTCTGGGAGAACATATTTTTGAATGCTATATCCGTGCGAAGCGGATGGAATGTGAACAATATAAAAGGCAGATCAGCCAGTGGGAACTGGATGAATATTTGGGGAAATACTGATGCAGACGACGAAATACATTTTTGTGACAGGAGGAGTGGTGTCGGGCCTTGGAAAAGGGATTACCGCCGCGTCTCTCGGAAGATTGTTAAAAGCCCGTGGCCTAAAAGTGGCCGCACAGAAGCTGGACCCGTATATCAATGTTGACCCGGGAACGATGAGCCCGTACCAGCATGGAGAAGTATATGTGACAGAGGATGGTGCGGAGACAGATCTTGATCTGGGGCATTATGAACGTTTTATTGATGAAGACCTGAACCGGTTCTCAAATCTGACAACAGGCAAGGTCTACTGGAATGTCTTAAACAAGGAGCGCAGAGGCGAGTATCTGGGGTCTACGGTACAGGTGATCCCTCATATCACAGATGAGATCAAAAAGTTTGTTTATCATGTCGGGCAGGAGACAAATGCAGATGTTGTGATCACGGAGATCGGCGGCACCACGGGTGATATTGAGTCACAGCCGTTTATCGAAGCGATCCGGCAGATCTCACTGGAGGTTGGCAGAGAAAACAGTCTGTTTATTCATGTGACACTGGTACCGTTCCTGCACGGGTCTGAGGAGCATAAGACCAAACCGACACAGCATTCTGTAAAAGAGCTGCAGGGTATGGGTGTCAGACCGGATATTATCGTACTCCGCTGTGACCAGCCGCTGGAGGAATCTATTTTCAAAAAGATCTCTTTGTTCTGTAATGTAAAACCGGATTGCGTCATCGAGAACATTACGTTGCCAAACCTGTATGAGGCGCCGCTGATGCTGGAGGAGTCCGGTTTTTCAGATGTTGTCTGCAGAGAATTAAACATGGAGACAGCAACCCCGGACCTGTCGGAATGGACGCATCTGGTAGAACGGATACACAGTGTCAGCAAGACGGTGCAGATCGGTATCGTTGGAAAATATGTTCAGTTGCATGATGCGTATCTGTCTGTTGCAGAGGCGCTGCGCCATGCCGGATATTTTCTGGATGCCGGTGTGGAGATCCACTGGATCGATTCCGGAGAGATTACGGAAGACAATGCAGAGGAAATGTTGGGAGAGCTGGATGGAATTCTGGTTCCCGGTGGATTTGGTAACAGAGGGATCGAGGGAATGATCACAGCCGCCAAATACGCAAGGGAGCAGAATGTTCCATATTTTGGCATTTGTCTGGGCATGCAGGTGGCAGTGATTGAATTTGCCAGAAATGCAGCAGGTTTAACGGACGCGAATTCCGGGGAATTCAATGAGCAGTGTGAACACAAAGTAATCCATTTTCTGCCCGGACAGACAAAAGATACTGAAAAAGGCGGCACATTGCGCTTGGGGGCATATCCGTGCAGAATCAAAGAAGGCAGCATGATGGAAGAATGCTATGGAGAGGAATTGATCAGTGAACGTCACAGACACCGTTATGAGTTTAATAATGATTATCGGGAATGCCTGACGGAACATGGACTGGTTTTAAGCGGGATCTCACCTGACGGCTCTCTGGTGGAGACGGTAGAACTCTCAGACCGACCGTTTTATGTCGGCGTGCAGTTCCATCCAGAATTTAAAAGCAGGCCCAATAAGCCGCATCCGTTGTTTAGCGGATTTGTGAAAGCGGCAATTTCTCATACAAGAGAACTATGATGCGTGTGAGGAGAACAGGAAGAATTGCGGAATGTGATCGTGGCATTTCCAAAGGAGGAAGCCAATCAAAAATTTAAGAGGTTGCTGATGCAGTATGGCTATCATGTCCCCTGTATCTGTTCTTCGGGCAATCATGTTTTGAACCGTGCGATTGAATTCCAATACGGAATTGTTCTTACGGGATATCGGATGAAAGATATGGCGTGGGATGAGCTTTTAAAAAATCTTCCGCAGGGATTTCGGATGGTTGTGATGATCCCGGAGGCAAGGAGAGATGATATCTCGCCGGATATCAGAGAGATGTCATGTATTACGATCCCATTTGTGGTAAGAGATCTTCTGGATGCACTTGAGAAAAATGCAGAGTTGGTGGATGCAATCCGGCGACGGGATAAAAACAGTCCGAAAAAGCGATCTCCGCAGGAGGCAGAAGCCATACAGAAGGCCAAGGATCTTTTGATACAAAAAAGGGAAATGACAGAAGCGGCGGCACACCGATATCTGCAGCGCCGCAGTATGGAGAGCCGGATCAGCCTTGCGGAATGTGCGAAGAAGGTCATTCAAATACTGGAGTAAATAGACATAACCGGACATTTGCGTGTTTTAAGAAAAGGAGAAAAGAACTATGTACCAGGTAAACGAGAACTATTTGAAACTTCCGGGAAGCTATCTGTTTTCCACGATCGCAAAGAAAGTCAATGCCTATGCAGAAGCGAATCCCGATAAGGAGATCCTGCGTCTTGGCATCGGAGATGTAACACAGCCGCTTTGCCCTGCAGTGATCAAGGCGCTGCACGAAGCAGTTGATGAGATGGGAAATGCAAATACCTTCCGTGGTTATGCACCGGATCTGGGATATGACTTTTTGAGAAACACGATTGCAGAAAAGGATTACAAGGCGCGTGGATGTGATATTTCACCCGATGAGATTTTTGTATCTGACGGCGCGAAGAGTGATTCCGGGAATATTCAGGAGATCTTTGGCGCATGCTCTAAAATTGCAGTTTGTGACCCGGTTTATCCTGTTTATGTTGACTCGAATGTCATGGCGGGGCGTACGGGGATTTATGACGCGACGACAGAGACCTGGAGTGATGTCATCTATATGCCGACGACAAAAGAGAATGGATTTGTTCCGGAGAAGCCGGACAAGCGACCGGACCTGATCTATCTGTGTCTGCCGAATAACCCGACCGGAACGACGCTGACCAAAGCGCAGCTGCAGGAGTGGGTGGATTATGCGAACAAAGAGGATGCAGTGATCATCTTTGATGCGGCGTATGAGGCCTATATCGCAGAGGATGATGTGCCACATTCCATCTATGAATGTGAGGGCGCAAGAACCTGCGCGATCGAGATCAGAAGCTTTTCCAAGAATGCAGGATTTACAGGACTGCGTCTTGGATTTACGGTTGTGCCGAAGGACCTGAAGGCAGGAGATGTCTGCTTAAGAGATCTCTGGGCAAGACGCCACGGTACCAAGTTCAACGGTGCGCCGTACATCGTACAGCGTGCAGGCGAGGCGGTATATTCTCCGGAAGGACAGGCGCAGACAAAAGAGCAGATCGCATATTATATGCGCAACGCATCTGTGATCCGCAATGGCCTTCTGGATGCGGGATATGAAGTTTTTGGCGGCGTCAATGCACCGTATATCTGGATGAAGACACCGGATGGCATGAAGTCCTGGGATTTCTTTGATCATCTGCTGGAAAATGCAAATGTTGTCGGAACACCGGGATCGGGATTCGGACCGAGCGGGGAAGGATATTTCAGACTGACCGCATTCGGAACATATGAGAATTCCGTGGCAGCGCTCGAGCGGATTAAGGCGCTGTAAGAAATCAATTCCGGATTGATACAGTGATTTAATACTGATTCTGAACTGAGAAACCGGCAAATAATAACACTTGATTTTCTGGAATTATCTCCATCGCCTAGGCACTCGGTCTCCGCGGGATGATAAGTTTACACCCGTCTCAGACCTCGTTGCTAGCTGGAAATAATTCTGGCGAAAATCAGTAAAGTTATTATTTGCCGGTTTTCCAGATTCAGAATCCCATAATTGTGTCATCGGTATTATTCCGGAATTGTTACAATGTTTGATTGAGCAGCACAATCATGATCGGGATCGATATCATCGAGCAGATCGTAGAGACAGCCACGCCGACCGCTGCGGTCTGATTCTGTCTGGGCTGTCCGCTCGAACCCATTACTGTGATCGAACCAACCGGCATACCGGCACTGATGGTACACATGGCAATGATCGCCGGATCATCTGTAAACAGATGCATGAATAACCAAACAATCAGCGGAATGACGGCAAGCCGCATGGGGAGCATGGGCCAGACGCCTTTTTCTTTCAGGATCTCACGAAGCGAAAGCGCACCGAGTGAGCTGCCGATGATGATCATGGAAAGCGGAGTTACGATACCGCCGACAAATCCGACGCAGGAATAAAACAGTTGCGGCATCGGAATATCTGCAAAGTAGATGATCATGGCAGCGATCGAAGAGAGCAGACCGCCGTTAAAGATCTCGCGAAGGGTTGGTTTCGGACGCTCACGCTTGCCGGTCTGTGCTTCAAGGGCATTGTCTTTTCTGAAGTAATGCATACCGAGAGAAAAGAACAGAACATTGAACGGCATGTTAAAGATCGTGATATAGAAGATCGCGATATCTCCAAACATTGCCTGGCCGACCGGATATCCCATGAAGGCGGAATTTGCGAAGACCAGCATGCAGATGTAGGTTCCTTTTAAGAACTTTGGTACCCGGAGGATCCAGGTGAAAATATAGCCGATCAGCACAAAGATCGCGTAAGCGATGATGCCGGCAAAGAATATTTTCAGTACAAGCTGTGGATTGTCATGCGGTACAGAAGCGACACTGTTTAAAACGATACAGGGTACGCCGAATTGCACGAGGAGTGTAGAAACTTTTGCGTTTGTTTCCAGTGAAAAGATTTTTTTCTTATAAAGATAAAAGCCGATTCCCATGCAAAGGAACAGCTTACACATGGTGGTAACAATTTCCATAACAGTCCTCCCTTGAAATGACAGTTTTATGATAGGGCAATCAGAATCGCTCGTCAAGAGTACCGATGGTGCCAAATAGTTGCTTTTCATGGTTACTAGATTGAATTGTGTTTATAAATAGTTTATAATTGTAGCGTACCAGATGTTTGTGAAAGTAAAAAAAGCATCTAAATATATTCAGAAGGGAGTAGCACTATGAAGAAATTTTTCCAGGAATTCAGAGAGTTTGCAGTTCAGGGAAATATGATGGCCATGGCTGTTGGTATCATCATTGGTGGTGCATTCACGGCGATCGTTACATCACTTGTGGATCACATTATCAATCCGGTGCTGGGTATCTTTATCGGTGGCATTGATTTCACAAATCTGTTCTATGCACTCGATGGAAACAAGTACGCAACAGTAGAAGCAGCACAGGAAGCCGGTGTCGGTGTAATACAGTATGGCGCATTTATCATGGCGATCATTAACTTTATTATCATTGCACTTGTAGTTTTCTGCATGCTTAAGGTTCTTAACAGCATGGCTGAGAAGATGAAGAAGCAGAAGGAAGAAGAAGCTCCGACAGTAAAGACCTGCCCGTTCTGCCAGACAGAGATCGCAATCGCAGCAACCCGCTGCCCGAACTGCACATCTTTGCTTGATGATGTGGATATGAAGATCGAATAATCTAGTCGATAGAATCTATGATTTTTGACAAAGGCCTGTCACATATGTGGCAGGTCTCTTTTTTTATATAGAAATCTTTTTCATAAAAATTGGTTTCAAAAAATCGGACATGTGTTATACTAAAAAACTGTAGAGAATGGAAGAAAGGAAGTACTTATGGGAAAAACCATCATACCGGAAGGCTATCATTCGGAATTAGACCTTCATGAGACACAGATCGCAATTAAAACAGTGAAAGATTTCTTTCAGTCACTCCTGGTAAAGGAATTGAATCTGGAACGTGTAACAGCACCGCTGTTCGTGGATCCGGATACGGGAATCAATGACAACTTAAACGGAATCGAGCGCGCTGTTTCATTTGATATTTTAGAGCAGACAGGACGGACTGCAGAGGTTGTGCATTCTCTCGCAAAATGGAAACGATATGCGTTAAAGCGTTACGGTTTTTCTGTTGGAGAGGGTCTGTACACAGATATGAACGCGATCCGTCGGGATGAGATCACTGATAACATTCACTCTATCTATGTGGATCAGTGGGACTGGGAAAAGATCATCACGAAGGATCAGCGGACGATGGAATATTTAATGGAGACCGTTCGCACGATCTATAAAGTACTGCGCAATACGGAACTTTATATGTCGATCCAGTATGACTATATTCATAACACCCTGCCGAGAGATATTTTCTTTATCACGACGCAGGATCTGGAAGATATGTATCCGGACAAAACACCGAAAGAGCGTGAATACCTGATCACGAAAGAGAAGGGAGCGGTCTGTGTGCTTCAGATCGGTGATCTTCTGGCGTCGGGAATCCCGCACGACGGACGCGCGCCGGATTATGATGACTGGCAGTTAAACGGCGATATCCTGGTATATCATCCGACACTGGATATTGCGCTGGAGTTAAGCTCGATGGGAATCCGCGTCGATGAGGATTCGCTGAAAGAGCAGCTTGAAAAAGCGGAATGCACAGAAAGAGCAAAGCTGCCATTCCAGAAGGCGGTATTGAATAAGGAACTTCCTTATACGATCGGCGGTGGAATCGGCCAGTCAAGACTTTGCCTGTTCTTCCTCAGAAAGGCACACATCGGAGAGGTACAGTGCTCCCTGTGGCCGAAGGAGGATGTGGATTTATTAAGAGAGGCAGGAATCCGCCTGCTGTAGACAACAAGGTGTTTAGAACTTCAGTCAGATGGCATGAGGTCATCGCTGGCAAAGGACGAGTGATATCGTCAGGGAGGGATTACTATGAAGCGGCCATTGAACATGACGCTGTTGACAGATCTTTATGAGATCACGATGATGCAGGGATATTACAAAACAGGGAACCAGAAGAAAGTAATCTTCGACCTGTTTTACAGAGAGAACCCCTGTCAGGGCGGTTATGCGATCGCATGCGGGCTCGACCAGCTGATCGATCACATCAGCAACCTGCAGTTTTCGAGCGATGACATTCGTTATCTGCGCAGTCTGTCAATGTTTGATGAAGATTTCCTGGACTGGCTGAGCACATTCCGTTTCTCGGGCAGCATTTATGCTGTTCCGGAAGGAACTGTTGTGTTCCCGCGGGAGCCGCTTGTTAAGGTGGTTGCGCCGATCATGGAGGCGCAGCTGATCGAGACAGCATTATTAAATATCGTAAATCATCAGACCCTGATCGCGACAAAGGCAGCACGTGTCTGCTATGCGGCAGGGGATGACGGCGTCATGGAGTTTGGCCTTCGCCGTGCACAGGGACCGGATGCCGGCATTTACGGTGCACGTGCAGCAGTCATCGGTGGCTGTAACGGAACATCGAATGTGCTTGCCGGACAGATTTTCGATATGCCTGTAAAGGGAACGCATGCACACAGCTGGATCATGAGCTTCCCGGATGAATATACGGCATTCAAACATTATGCAGAGCTTTATCCGAATGCATGCATTTTACTGATCGATACTTATGATACGATCCGTTCAGGATTGAAAAATGCGATCCGCGTATTTACAGAGATGCGTGAAAAGGGTGTTGAGCTGAAGAATTACGGTATCCGCATGGACAGCGGTGACCTGGCTTATCTGTCAAAGAAGGTTCGTGCAGAGCTGGATGCGGCAGGTTTCCCGGATGCGATCATTTCTGCATCCAACGACCTGGATGAGTACCTGATCACCAGCTTGAAGCAGCAGGGTGCGACCATCACATCCTGGGGTGTCGGTACCAGCATGATCACTTCAAAAGACTGCCCGGCTCTCGGCGGTGTGTACAAGCTTGCAGCGATCCAGGCAGAAGACGGAACATTCATTCCGAAGATCAAGCTTTCCGAGAATACAGAAAAAGTGACCAATCCGGGTAACAAAGATATCATTCGTATTTATGATAAAGAGACCGGAAAGATCCGCGCAGATCTGATCTGTGTAGCAGGTGAAACATTTGACGAGTCACAGGATCTGGAGATCTTTGATCCGAATGAGACCTGGAAGCGTACATTGCTGGAGGGCGGCACTTATACGATGCGCCCGCTTCTGACTCAGATCTTTGATGAAGGTAAATGTGTTTACACATCACCGACTGCGATGGAGATCAGAGAGATCCGCAAGAAAGAGATGGATACGCTCTGGGATGAGAACAAGCGTCTGGTCAATCCGGCAAAGGTATATGTTGATCTTTCAGATCAGTTGTTCAAGCTGAAGTCTGATGTGCTTCATGAGCTGAGTAAAGTGAAATATCATAATTAAAGATTTTTGATCAAAGTAAAAAGATCCGGCAGTCTGGAAGAGATTCCATTCTGCCGGTTTTTTATTCTTTAATGTGTTTCAGGTAGGCTTCGAATGCAGAGGGGACAGAATATCGGTTTTTGACATCCTCCTGTTCGGCAAAAAGCAGGCCAGCGGATTCACTTGTCAGAGAATCCACTCGGATCAGATATCCCGTCATATGCCATTCGATGTGTGTAAAGATGTGCTTTGCAGGAGCCAGTGCCGTGATCCGTAAAGGTGCAAGCCCCAGATCATGCACTTCTTTAATTGCATCATTTTCTGAAAGATGTCCTGCACAGTTTGGCAGCTCGTAAAGACCTGCCAGCAATCCTTTTTCGGGACGCTTCTGCAATACGATACGTTCTCCGTCCATGATCATCAAAACGGTTTTATCCTCGATGCGTCTGGGCGCTTTTTTCTTTTTGACCGGGAGCTCGCTGATGCGATTACTTTTGCGGGCCATGCAAAGCGTTCCCCAGGGACAGGCATCGCAATGTGGCGCGCCGTTTGGAAGACAGACCGTTGCGCCGAGGTCCATCAGCGCCTGGTTGAAGACACCGGGGGTGCTGTTCATATCTTCAGGGGGCTTCAGAGATGTGATT
>JAZQEX010000071.1:0-27911 GCA_045539215.1 Eubacterium sp.
CTCCTATTCGCCCAAAATTCATAGCGGATAATGAATTTTGCCCCTTAGAAACCTTGTAACCTTACGAAAACACTAATGCTCTCTCTACAGAAAAATAATGTGCAGTAACTGTTGTGGCGCATTTATATATATCGTAAAAAAGTATTTTTTATTTAAAGGACAGCGGATTCATGGGTTCGCGTCCTTCTTTATTTCCCTCTAAGAAGGAGATCCCGTACATGGAAAGTCCGTAGACCAGGCGGCCGACCTCATCGATCGTAAGGGCGTAATTGCTGGCGACCCAGTTTTCCAGAATGCCCATCAGGCCGTATGAGATGTAGGCATAGGCATAGTCCATGTCCGTTGCGGTTGCTGAGGGATACATTTCGCTCCAGACCCGCAGACTGTTATCGTATCCGAGATAGATCAGCTGGCGAATAAATTCGGAATCGCCATGCGGACCGATCAGGATCGAGAACAGGTCTTTGTTTTTGTCGACCAGATTCAGAAGGTCATCAAACCAGTTATCAGTCGTTAAGGATGCCATGATATCTTCAAAGACATCATTCTGGATCTGTGACATCAGACTATTGACATCTTCATAATAGGAGTAGAAGGTACTCCGGTTAATATCAGCCAGCTTGCAAATGTCTGTTACCGTGACTTTTGCAAGCGGTTTTTCTTTCATAAGGTCAAAAAGTGCCTCGCGGATTACGGATTTGGTGTATTTTGTACGGCGATCTGTTGCCATGGTAAACACTCCTTTTTATTTATTTAAAGATTGCATTAGGCAAAATAACTGCATTTTGTGGATTTGCCGACAATTATACCACAAATTGTAGGAAAACGCACATAATATTGGAAATTGACGGTTGTTTTTCCGACAGGAATCTGTATAATGAACGGGAAGTAAGATAGACAACATAGTGTTGGTTTTGTGACACATTGATTAAAAAGATAACAATAAGGAGGACATGTTAAGTGGCAAGTTTATCACACACCATGCAGAGAAAAGCATTTAGTGCAGCGATCGATGTTGCACTTCGTCGGCTGAATAAGGATAGAGAAAAGGGTCTGTTACAGATCGTAGATCTGGCAAAACGTTTTATGGGCGAGAACTTTACAGATGCAGCTTATGAAGGTGCAAAAGCGATCATCCAGAATCCGGACCACAAATGGAACAAGTTCGTAAATCGTCTTTTAGACGAGGTTGACCCGAATGTAGCAAAGATGACTGCATTAAACCTTGGTTTTGAGGCAGCGTTCTACGGCACAAAGACCATCCGTCATATGCGTGAGGTACATCAGTGCAATATCCCGTGGCTGATCCTGATGGACCCGACATCAGCATGTAACTTAAGATGTACAGGATGCTGGGCAGCAGAGTATGGTTATAAGCTGAACCTGACATTTGAAGAGATGGACAGCATCGTAACACAGGGTAAAGAGCTGGGCGTATACTTCTATATGTTCACAGGCGGTGAGCCGCTGGTTCGTAAAGACGACCTGCTTCGTCTCTGCCGCAAGCATCGAGACGTAGCATTCCACAGCTACACCAACGGAACCCTGATCGACGAAGAATTCTGCAAGCAGGTCCGTGAAGTCGGAAACCTTTCCTTCTCCCTGAGCCTGGAAGGCTTTGAAGAAGCAAACGATGGACGCCGTGGCGACGGTATCTTCCAGAAGGTTATGAACGCTATGGATCTGATGAAGTCCTATGGTCTGTTCTTTGGTGTATCCGTATGCTACACAAAGAAAAACCTGGATGCGGTTCTTTCTGACGAATTCGTTGACCTGCTGATCGAGAAGGGCTGCCGTTACGCATGGTACTTCCACTACATGCCGGTTGGAAACGATGCTGATACAGAACTGCTTCTGACACCGGAACAGCGTGTACACATCTATCACAGACTGCGTGAGATCCGTGCTCTTGAAGGCGGTAAGCCGATCATGCTGATGGACTTCCAGAACGATGGTGAGTTCGTAGGCGGATGTATCGCAGGCGGAAGAAACTACTTCCACATCAATGCAAACGGTGACGCTGAGCCGTGCGTATTCATCCACTACTCAGGCGCAAACATCCGTAAGAACACTCTGCTTGAGTGCTTAAAGCAGCCACTGTTCATGGCATATCGTGATAACCAGCCGTTCAACGACAACATGCTGAAACCGTGTCCGATGCTTGAGAATCCGGAAGTACTGCAGCGTATCGTAAAAGAATCCGGCGCAGTTTCTACCGATCTTCAGTCTCCTGAGACAGCCGAGCATCTGTGCGCGAAGTGCGAAGATTATGCAAACGCATGGGCACCGGAAGCAGATAAACTCTGGGCAGAGCATCCGCATGTTAAGAAAGGTTATATCAACTACAAACCGGAGAACCTGGAAGCGTTCAAAGAGAGAAATAAGGATATCATCGCCTAAGGCGGAAAGGAGACCAAGACAATGGCTACAGTAAAGCATAATGCAGGAAGAAAAGCATTTGAAGTTGCTTTCAACCGCATTTACAAATACATCAACAAAGACCGCCAGGCGCATGTAGTAAAACTTCTGAATCTGGCACACAAGATCACAGGTACAACCTTCCCGGAGTATTTCTGGGACAATGCCATTGAAGAGTTCAGTGATATGAACAACAAATGGGCAAAGGTTGTTAACAAGGCTTTTGACGATCTGCATCCGAACGTTGTAAAACAGCATGTTCTGAACATGGGTTATGAAGCTGGTCTGACCGGTTTCAAACAGGTTAAGGCAAACCGTGAAAAGTATGGCTGCAATGTACCGTGGGTTATCCTGATGGATCCGACCTCTGCATGTAACCTGCGCTGCACAGGCTGCTGGGCAGCAGAGTATGGTCATAAGCTGAACCTGACCAATGATGAGCTTGACAGCATCATCACACAGGCAAAAGAGCTGGGTATTCACTTCTTCGTATTAACAGGTGGCGAGCCGCTGGTACGTAAATGGGATATCATCAAGCTAGCTGATAAGCACAATGACTGCGCATTCCATATCTTTACAAACGGAACCCTGATCGATGATGACTTCTGTAAAGAAGTTCAGCGTGTCGGCAACATTTCCTTTGCTATTTCAATCGAAGGTACAGAGGAAACCACTGATGACCGTCGTGGATCCGGTGTATACCAGAAGGTTATGGCTGCGTTTGATAAGCTGCATGAGTATGGTCTTCTGTACGGTGTTTCCGTATGCTACACCAGCAAGAACTACCTGGCAGTTACCAGTGATGAGTTCTTAAACAACCTGGTAGATCACGGCGTACTGATCGCATGGTACTTCCATTACATGCCGGTCGGAAAAGATGCTTCCACAGATCTTTTGCTGACACCGGAACAGCGTGCATACATGGTAGAGAAGGTTCGCGGAATCCGTATGAGAACCTGCGACATCCCGCTGTTCACACTGGACTTCCAGAACGATGCTGAGTTCGTAGGCGGATGTATCGCAGGTGGTAAGAACTATCTGCACATCAACCCGAATGGTGATGTAGAGCCGTGTGTATTCATCCATTACTCCGGCGCAAACATCCGTGAGAAATCTCTGCTTGAGTGTCTGCAGCAGCCGCTGTTTATGGCATATCATAACAACCAGCCGTTCAATGAGAATATGCTTCAGCCGTGCCCGATGCTTGAGAATCCGCAGATGATCAAGAAGATGGTTGAGGAGTCCGGCGCACATTCTACAGATATGCAGGCAGAGGAGCCGGTTGACGATTTGATCGCAAAGACCGTTCCGTATGCAGAGAAATGGGCACCGACAGCTGAGAAGATCTGGGCTGAGCACAAAGAGCAGCGTGAAGAGATCAAGAGACAGCATGAGGAGAAATACGGTAAAGCATCCAACGCATAAGCATCCGGTGCAGAACTGAATCCATAAAATGATTAAAATTCTGAGGTAAATCTTAAGATTTTCCTCAGAATTTTTTCGTTGACCGAAAAGCGTCGGGAGCGTATCATCATGGATGATAAACGATATAAAACTATAGCATTAGTTAAATATAAAATACGGTGAGGACTCGGATATGGGAAAAGACAAAAACGGCCAGATCAATGAAGCATCCAAAAAGAAGAAAAAGAAGATCATCATCACGATCGTAGTGATCGCCGCAGCGGCCGTGGTGGCATTCGCCGGCTGGCATGCGCATCAGAAAAAGCAGATCGAGAGTATTATGCCTACGGTTACAACGGATCAGGTTTCGAGAAAGACCCTGACGTCATCGATTGCTGCAACGGGTACGATCAAGAGTAAGGTCGTAACGGATGTGACAGCTGGCGGTGTCGGAGAAACCGGGCTTAAGGTGACAGGCGTAAACGTTAAAGTCGGTGATGTGGTCTCGGAGGGAGACGTTCTTTGTACCTTCGATGTCAGCAGTGCAAAAGAGCAGCTGGCGGATGTGAAAGAAGCACAGGCGAAAGCGGAAGCGGCTGAGGCACAGGGAATTAAGAGCGCGCAAAGAGCGTATGACCAGGCGGTGGCTTCGAAGGGGACACAGTTAGAGGCAGCGCAGGCGGAAATCGATGCGGCAGCGGCAGGTGTCAATACGGCAAAAGCAGAATACGAGGCGCTTGACGGAGAAAGAAAAGCGGCCCTAGAGGCAATTAGTCAGGCAAATGATGCTTTGACAAAAGCGAAAGAAAGCGGAGATGAGACTGCAATTAAAGAGGCGCAGAAAGCAGTTGAAGCTGCAGAAGCAGAATCCGACAGGCTTAATAGTTCTGAATACGAGCAAACCTTAAAGGATGCGGTTACTTCTGCTGAGGCAGCATACAGACAGGCATGTGCAGCATATCAGACTACATCAGATTCCGCTGACGAAGCAATCGCTTCCGCAAAGGATGCCCTGGATAGTGCCAATCTCGGCGCAGGCGGAGAAGACAACTCTACAAAGGCACAGATCCGTTCTCTTCAGGAGGCGATTGATGGAGAGTCGTTGAAAGCACCGGTCTCCGGTACAGTGACAGCAGTGAATGTTGCTGCCGACGGAATTTATACCGGCGGCGTAGTGGTAACGATTCAGGATACGGAGCATTTATATGTAGAGGCAAGCATCAAAGAAACGGATATCCCGGATGTTAAGGAGGGGATGGAAGTTTTGATCAAGACAGAAGCGACCGGTGATGTGGAACTGACGGGTAAGGTAACAAGCGTCGCGCCGACTGCCGGTTCGGAAAGTGCATCCGCTGCGAGTGCAATGGAGGGGCTTAATACAACAACAGCTTCCTCATCCGGCTCCGGCTATCAGGTGGAGATCGATCTGTTAGAGGCAAATGAGAGATTGCGGATCGATATGACAGCGAAGCTTTCCCTGATCAAGGAACAAAAGAAGAACATCCTGGTCGTACCGTATGATGCGATCTTTACAGATGAAAACGGAAACAAAACGCTGCACGTGGTTCCCGGTACCAATACAGATGATGGCGTATCAGCCGTGCCGGAAATGACCGGTACAGAAAATGTTGATGATTATACGGAAATCAAGGTGGAGACCGGTATGGAAAGCGGCTACTATGTCGAGATCCTGCCGACACCGGGAATCGAAAACGGAACGGTGATCCTTTTGCCGCAGACAGGAACAGACGGACTGGATGAAATGGATCCTGCGGGAGGCCTTGGCTGATAGAAGAATCCTTTGTGATGTAGGAGGCAGGAGAAAAGAATGAAACACAATGTGATAGAAATGCATCACATTATCAAACGGTTTTTTGAAGGGCAGGAGAATGAACTCCAGATCTTAAACGGGATCGATCTGTCCGTTGCAGACGGGGAATTTCTTTCGATCGTCGGTGAGTCCGGCTCAGGAAAATCGACACTGATGAATCTGATCGGTCTTTTAGACCGTCCGAGCGAGGGAACCTATTTTCTGGACGGGATTGATGTGAATCAGGCATCAGATACGGATCTGTCGGCATTGCGAAACAAAAAGATCGGATTTGTTTTTCAGACCTATAACCTGATTCCCAGAATGAATGCCTTAAAAAATGTTGAAGTACCGCTGATGTACGGTGGTGTTTCCAGAAAAGAGCGTCAGGAAAAAGCCATGGAGCTGATGGAAATGGTCGGGATGGCTGACCGGATCGATCATAAGCCGGAGGAGCTTTCGGGCGGCCAGAAGCAGCGTGTGGCGATTGCACGGGCGATGGCAAATGATCCTGCGATTATTCTGGCGGATGAGCCGACCGGTGCGCTGGATTCCAAGACCGGTCATATGATCATGGATATTTTTCATGACCTTCATGAGAATCACGGGAAAACCATTTTGCTGATCACGCATTCTGAGACACTTGCAAATGAGACCGGACGGATCATTACGTTAATGGATGGTCGTGTGATCAACGAGAGAATCATGGGAGGTGGAACAGATGCTTCGTGAAAACATTTTGCTGGCACTGGAAAGCCTCCGTTTAAACAAAATGCGTGCGATCCTGACCATGCTCGGCATTATCATCGGTATTGCTTCTGTCATCACGATCATGACAGTCGGAAACGGGCTGACCAAAGGCGTGGCCGATGCCATGCAGTCTCTGGGCGGCAACAATATTTCTGTTTATATCGAGGAGAAGGCGCCGCTTGAAGAAGAGGCGGATATGGAGACCGGAGAAGAACCGGTTTTCGGTGAGGTAGAGCAAACGTATGGGATGACGGATGATGACTATTTTACGGCAGAAATGATCAGGGATCTCTGCGCCCATTATCCGGATCAGATACAGGCGATCTCTGTAGAAGAGGGGATCGGAACGATTGAATGCAACTACCATAACAAGTCCGAGGCGGCGAACCTGACCGGTGTGACTGCAGGATATTTTTATGCGAATAATCTGACCATCCTGCGAGGGTCCTATTTTACGGAAGAAGATCTGGACAGGGGAAGCAACGTGGTCATGATCTCCAATCAGTTTGCAGAGAGTCTGTTTGGAGACATCGATACAGCGATCGGTGCGACATTTGAGACCATGATCGACGATCAGAACATTGAGATGAAAGTGGTTGGAATCTATGAGTATCAGAAGGATACGATGATGTCATCCCTGATCATGGGACAAGACGATACTGCGCAGATCTATACGCCGTTGTTGGCGGCACGAAATATATACGGAGAGGAGTCCGGCAATCAGTATTACTGGTTTGATGTTGTGACAAAGCAGGGAGTTGATTCCGAGGAGTTTGCACTGACCATTCAGAACTATCTGACGGATACCTACTACAGGGATAATCCGAATATCCAGCCGTCTGCCTTCAGCATGTCATCTGTTGTGGATGAGATGTCCGGCGTGATGGGAAAAGTTACCCTTGCGATCTCTGCCATTGCCGCGATCGCTTTGGTAGTAGGCGGAATCGGTGTTATGAACATTATGCTGGTTTCGATCACGGAGCGGACGAGAGAAATTGGTACGAGAAAAGCGCTTGGCGCAACAAACGGATCGATCCGGACACAGTTTATCACAGAAGCGATCATCATCTGCCTGCTGGGCGGAGTGATCGGTATCGCGATCGGCTCAGCGCTTGGTATGATCGCGACTGCCGTTATGGGAGCATTGAGCGGCCCGACGCCGTTTAGTATTCTGCTTTCCCTAGGCGTTGCGATGGCTGTCGGCATTTTCTTTGGATATTATCCGGCCAACAAAGCAGCGAAGATGAACCCGATCGATGCGTTGCGGTATGAATAGGATCACGCATTCTGATCATCGTGCAGATAGAGAACCGCCTCTTCCAGGTCATCTCCGTGGTAGCTGACTTTTAAGGAAAACATACCGGCATCTTCAGTCAGCAGCTTTAAAAACAGCTTGTCACCTTCCCAGAGGTTCAGCTTCATCAGATCTTTTTTCGGGACCCATGCCAGGTTCCCTTCATTGCAGGCAAACAGCTGATCGCCGCTCGTGCCGGGAAGGATCTTCCGGTATGTGCTCAGCAGATGAGCGTCACGAAGTGGTGTTAATGTTCCTGTGAAGGCATCAGCCGTATATAAAAACATATATTCCGTGGGCCATGCATCATTTAAAAAAGTGATGATGCCACGCAGTTTAAAACCGGTCAGTGTCAGGCCGGTTTCTTCTTTGACTTCCCGAAGCAGGCATTCTTCCGGTGTCTCATCCGGTTCGAATTTTCCGCCGACACCGATCCATTTTCCTTTGTTGATGTCATGTTCTTTTTTGGTCCGGTGCAGCATAAGATAAGCGTCATCTTTTTCGATGTAACAAAGTGTCGTCAGATAAAAAGGTTTTTCGGTCATGTCATTCTCCGTGCGTGTTTTGGAACGATTTATTGGTGGTTTACAAGGATAATTGTGGCGCAATTGTACTAAAAAAGCAAGTTACGGATGTTGAAACGCGATTTTTTGTCTGGTATTCCCGTATTCTCAAACGTTACATTTCGTGCTAAACTAAAATCCGGGTAACATGATTGCAACAGGTTCATAATAGATTCAGAAAACGGAGGAGTACAATGGGTTATAAGTCAGATATCGAGATTGCACAGGAAGCAACAATGAAACCGGTAAATGAGATCGCAGAAAGTCTTGCGATCCCGGAAGAATATGTTGAAAACTATGGTCGTTATAAAGCAAAAATTGATTACAATTTCCTGAAAGAACATGAAGGAGATCCGGACGGAAAGCTGATCCTCGTAACAGCGATCACACCGACACCGGCCGGAGAGGGAAAGACAACTACAAGCGTTGGTCTGGCAGACGGATTGAAAAAAATCGGCAAGAATGTCGTTGTAGCACTCCGTGAGCCGTCATTGGGACCGGTATTCGGTATCAAAGGCGGTGCTGCAGGCGGTGGTTATGCACAGGTAGTGCCGATGGAAGATATCAACCTGCATTTCACAGGTGACTTTCATGCGATCGGCGCAGCAAACAATCTGCTGGCTGCAATGCTTGACAATCATATCCAGCAGGGCAATGAGCTGGGCATTGATACCAAGCAGATCACCTGGAAGCGTGCAGTTGATATGAATGACCGCCAGCTTCGTAATATCGTTGATGGTCTTGGCGGAAAGCTGCAGGGTGTACCGCGTGAGGATGGATTTGATATCACAGTTGCATCAGAGGTTATGGCAGTTCTTTGCCTGGCATCTGATATTGTCGATCTGAAAAAGAGACTGGGAAGCATCATCGTAGCATATACCTATGACGGGAAGCCTGTCACAGCACATGATCTGAAAGCAGAAGGCGCGATGGCAGCGCTTCTGAAAGACGCGTTAAAGCCGAACCTGGTACAGACACTGGAGCATACACCGGCGCTGGTTCATGGCGGCCCGTTCGCAAACATCGCACACGGATGCAACTCTGTAACAGCAACCAGACTGGCATTAAAGCTTGGTGACTATATCGTAACGGAAGCAGGATTTGCTGCAGATCTCGGTGCTGAGAAGTTCCTGGACATCAAGTGCCGTATGGCGGGCTTAAAGCCGAATGCAGTTGTTATCGTTGCAACAGTTCGTGCACTGAAATATCACGGCGGCGTTGCAAAGGCAGATCTGAACGAAGAGAATCTGGAAGCACTGGAAAAAGGTATGCCGAATCTGCTTCAGCATGTTTCCAATATCAAAGATGTATACGGACTTCCGTGTGTGGTAGCGATCAACGCATTCCCGACAGATACAAAAGCAGAGCTGGATCTGGTAGAAGCAAAGTGCAAAGAGCTTGGCGTAAACGTTGCTTTGTCTGAAGTTTGGGCAAAGGGCGGCGAAGGCGGAAAGGCACTGGCTGAAGAAGTCGTACGTCTCTGTGACGAACCGAGCAACTTCACTTTCTCCTATGAGACGAATCTCTCCATTGAGGAAAAACTGGAAGCGATCTGCAAGCGCATCTATCATGCAGACGGTGTGGCGCTGACTGCAAAGGCAGCAAAGCAGGCGAAACAGTTAGAAGAGCTTGGATTCGGAGATATGCCGGTCTGCATGGCAAAGACCCAGTACTCCTTCTCAGATGATCCGAAGCTTTTGGGCGCACCGAAAGGATTTACGGTTACCGTCAGAAACTTAAAGGTGAGCGCTGGTGCAGGATTTATCGTAGCGCTGACCGGTGACATCATGACGATGCCGGGTCTTCCGAAGGTACCTGCTGCAGAGCGGATCGATGTGGATGAGAACGGAAAGATTTCCGGACTGTTCTAATTACATTTGAGAAAACAAAAATACAGCGATTTCTCAAAAGAGGAATCGCTGTATTTATAACTTATATCAGTTGTGATCAGTGCGCAGTCTGTCCGGCGTCCGCAACGATGATGGAACCATTCATGAAAGAGGCCATGTCAGAGCCTAGGAACAAAGCAACATTGGCGATCTCTTCCGGCTCTGCGAAGCGGTGCTGGGAATTATAACTCTTGACGAGTGCCAGCATGACAGGGTCGTCCATCCAGCCGGCTGTGATCTCGGTGCGGACAAACCCGGGGGCGATGGCATTGTTCCGGATGTTGCGATCGGCATATTCGATGGCAGCAGCCTTGGTCAGTCCCGTTACAGCGTGTTTTGCGCCGACGTAAGGTGTCATGCCGGGATCCGCGATCAGGCCTGCAACGGATGCGATATTAATGATCGCGCCGCCGTTTTCGTTTTTGAGCATTTGAGCGACTTCATGTTTCATGCACAGAAAGACACCACGGGCATCCACATCAAAGGTGTGGTCAAAATCAGCGGTAGTCTGTTCTGTCAGATCTGCAGTTGGCGGGAGTGTGCCGGCATTGTTGACGGCAATGTCTAATCTGCCGTATACGCCGATGGTCTGTTCGATCAGATGTCGGATGTCATTTTCGTTTGAGACATCACACTGCACATAGACTGCTTCGCCGCCGGCATTTTTAATGGTTGCTTCTGTGTCTGTGCAAGGGCGGCGGCCGGAAAGCACGACTTTTGCACCCTGCTCGGCAAATGCAATGGCAACCGCCTGGCCGATGCCGGAACGGGCGCCTGTTACTAATACAACTTTACCTGTAAAATCCAGTAATTGTTTCATAGCATGCTCCTTTCGTTCGAAACAGTTCTTAGAAAAAGAATAGCCTATTTTGCACTAACAGTTGCACGCTAATATTCGATAGGGTATTTGAAAAAGTTCACGGAACACAGGAAATTTAAAAGAAAGATGAGGCAAAAAGATGCACATCGTTTTACATGAACCGGAAATACCAAGTAACACCGGGAATATCGGAAGGACCTGTATGGCGACGGGGTCTTCACTGCACCTGATCGAGCCATTGGGTTTTCGCCTGACAGACCAGGCGATCAAACGGGCCGGAATGGATTACTGGTACGATCTGGATGTGACACGCTATATTAATTATGAGGATTTTTGCCAGAAGCACCCGGATGCCCGTATCTGGTATGCGTCTACTAAGGCAAAGAAAAGTTATACAGAGGCGGATTTCGGACCGGATGATTTTATTATGTTCGGCAAAGAAAGCGGCGGAATCCCGGTAGAGATCCTGCATCAGAATGAGGAGCAGTGCATCCGCATCCCGATGGGAGAGGATATCCGGTCTTTGAATCTGGCAAATTCTGTAGCGGTTGTTTTATACGAAGCGTTGCGGCAAAACGGATTTCCGGAATTGCACTGACGCAGATGGCAGAGAGGTTTGATAAATGTCAGAAGCATTAAAAAACGCAGATTTTTCGTTGTCTCATATCATCATCAGTTTATGCGTGGTCGGTGTGGCCATTATCATCTGGATGGTTTTCAAAAGATTTTATAACCGGCACGTGGAACAGCAGGTAGCAGCAGGCGGAAGCCGGCCGACAACATTGTTTTACAATGCTGCACGGGCGGTCGTGGTGATTCTGGTCATTCTGGCTGTTTTGCAGATCAATGAGATCAATGTCACATCGCTTGTGGCAGGACTTGGAATCGCAAGTGCGGTCATCGGTCTTGCGCTGCAGGATTATCTGAAAGATATCATCATGGGTACCCATATCGTCAGAGACTCCTTTTTTAAAGAGGGAGATGCTGTCAGATATGGAGAACAGGAAGGCGTTGTGATCGAATTTAACATGCGGACGACAAAGATCCGTTTGTTTGCGACCGGTGATGTCCTGACCGTTTCCAATCGAAACATTTCCGAGATCAGTGTCATTCCGGAAAGCCAGTTTCAGGATATTGATATCGGCTTGCCGTATGAAGAAGACCACCAGCGTGTATTTGATGTCCTGCAGGAAGCAGCAGCGCAGATCGCGCGGTTAGACGGAGTGGATGACTGTGTTATGAAAGGAATCGTGAAATTTGAAGACTCCGATATCTTATACAAAGTCCGCTTTTTCTGTTATCCGGCAAAAAAATACGACCTTCGTCTTGCGGCAAACAGGATTATCCTGGAGTGCCTGACGGAGGCCGGTATTTCAATTCCGTATCCGCAGATCGATGTCCATATGAATGGACAATAGCAGATTACGAAGCTTTTTTATTCTGTTTGATAAATCCGAAGGCAAGAACGACGCAGACGACGGCGAGGATCACCATGCCGACGTAACTGTGGCGGACATTGGCCATCGTATAGTTAGAATCTGTCACGCCGACAGACATCAGTGATACAAAACCAGCCGCACCAAGTGCGCCGCCGATGGTACGAAGGCACGTCATCAGTGCTGTGCCATCGGTTTTTTCTGCGCCTTCAAGTTTCTCCATTCCAAAGGCTGCCAGATTCATCATGACAAAGGACATACCGAAGCCTAAAATGACAAGCGGGATGATCAGAATATAGGACGACATATCTTCTTTTACAAAAAGGGTGCTGATCTCACTGATCAAAACCAGCGTGGTTCCAAGCATTGCCAAAGGCTTCATGCCGATCCTGTCGTATAGTTTTCCGGCTACAGGACTCATCAGTCCGGTGATCAGCGCGCATGGTGCGATCACGATTCCGAATACCGTGGCGCTCTGTCCCTGGACGGTCTGAACCAGGATCGGGATGATCGTTGACATACCGTTCATCAGTGCATAGAAGATCATACAGATGATCACGGCGACGGTGAAATCCCTGGTCTTAAATACACGCAGGTTTAAGAGTGGGGATTCGATCTTCAGCTGACGGATGGCAAACACGACGAGGGCCACAAGTCCGATCACAAGCAGAAGTCCGACCTGGATGCTTGCAAACGGGTAGCTTCCCATATTTCCTGCCATGAGTACGATACAGGTAAAACCGATCGCTGCAAGGACCATGGACAGAATGTCGAAAGAAGGTTTGGAATTCTCCAATACGTTTTTCATGAATTTGGCACCGCAGATAAAATCTACGAGGCAGAACAAAAGGATGATCCAGAAGATCACGCGCCATCCCCAGTGATCGATGATCACACCTGCGATCATCGGCGCAACAACGGGGGCAAATGTAACTGCCAGCCCGTAGACGCCCATGGCAAAGCCTCGTCTGGCGGACGGAATGATGATCAGGATCACCATCTGTGTCATGGAAATGATGATGCCATATCCGACACCCTGGATGATGCGTCCGAGCAGCATGATGGAAAATGTCGGCGCAACCGCACAGCAGAGAATGCCGATCGTAAAAAGTCCCATGCCGATAAAAAACAGGTTTTTCGTCGGGAAGCGTTTTACGATAAAAGCGGTAGCCAGAATCATGATGCCGCTTACAAGCGAGTAGATGCTGGTGACCATCTGGGCCTGACTGGCCGGAATACTGAAATCAACCATAATGACCGGCAATGCGGTACTCATAACGGTTGAAACAATGGATGTGATGACTGATCCGAGGACCAGAACAAAGAAAATGCCCTTACGGCTGATTTTTGTGTTGGCGTTAGAACTCATGATGTAAAACCTCTCTATTAATGTTGGGTAAGATGATACCACTATTTTTTTCGTAATGCAAATTGTGTGTTTGTACGAGCGAATGCACCGCTCGTAATTGTAGCGGGAGATTACGGTTTATAGAAAAATATTTCTCTTTAGACCGTAATAATTGCGGTACATTACGGTCTAAAATAAAAGATGTCTCGATATCGCTCGTAATAGTTTTGAAAAACGTTAGATTGGCCTGGTTGGTAGTCCATGACATATTAGTCTTTTTGTGCTATTCTGTAGTTAGCAAATAGGTATATTGAAGGTGGAAATATTGATATAAGATAGAGTTTCAGAGAGGAGATGTTTTTATGTTCAGCAGAAGATTGATCATGGCAGGTGCAGCAGCGGTTGTTGTAGCAGCGCTCCCGGCAGCATTTTTTATCAATGCCGTAGTGGAAGACGAGAAAAAAAGACGTGAAGGTGCATTAGAACGCAAAGAGAAGATCATCGAGGCGATGGCGAAGAAGCGTGCAAACGAAGAGGAAGCTAAGGGCTGAGACCGCAGGAGGCGCATGCAGGCGCTTAAAGCCGGCACATTCCGTCACCGGCTCAGATAATCCAGGATATAAAAAGATAACTCATATAAAAATAGGAGATGACTGTCTGTGGCAGAGATGTCGAGCAGCTCTTCTATTTTTTTTATGCGGTAAAAGAAGGTGCTTCTGTGAATATGCAGTTTGGAAGCTGCCAGCGCAGCATTTCTGTCACAGTCCAGATAGGCCCGGAGTGTCTTGATGAAATCAGTATGATACTCCCTGTCGTGTTCGATCAGCTGGTACAGATGATGGTGGATACCGATCTGCAGACCGGAATAGTCGCAGTTTGAAAACAGGTAGGGCAGCAGTGCATCTGTGCTGTGGTAGAGCCGGACGGACGGATCCGAAGTATCGCTCAGTTCAAGAGTGCGAAGAGCCTGCTGATAATAGGAGCTGATCTTGATGATATCTGCGAACGGCTGGCTGATGCCTGCGATCATATCGTTGCGAGCACAAAACATCTGGAGGGGCGAAAGGAAATCGTCTGTCAGCAGTACAGGCTGCTCCTGATTGATCAAAAGTAAAATGCGGTCTTTATAAACAACGGCAAGACTTTTCGGATAATGCTCCCTGAGTGCCATGACCTGTCTGCGGTGAAACAGATAGTTGTCGAGTGGTGTCGCGGATTCGAGTGCGATCACGCAGTAATAGCCTCCCAATGTGTGTCCAAGGATCGACAGTCGCTCGGAAATCGTATCCGGTTCTGTGAAACGACCTTCCAGCAGATCGATCAAAAAGGATTCATACGGAAGACCGGTCCGGTTGTCCGGGAGACCCTGTCGCTGCATCTCCAGTGCGCAGACATCGGAAAAGGCCGTGATCAGCTGCTGGTCTTCCTCACTTAGCCGGGCATTTTCCGGCAGGCATACGGCAACATAGCCCATCGGGACCTGACGAATGCGGATCGCACAGAATGCCCAGTTGGTGTCCGGATGATCTTCCGGGTTGACCAGGAAGGTCTGGCGGTTTTCATAAATCTTTTTTTCAATCTGCAGGCGTCTTAAACTCTCTACTTCGCTGCTGTCAAGGAGCATACCGCCGGGCGTACGTTTGATACCGAATGAAAAACGGTTCATCATATCGGATACAGCAATGATCTGGTAGCTGATGTCACAGATGGAGACCGGATAGTGCACGGCGTCTTCAAGCATCTGCGCCAGATGCGTCATGCCGCCCTCTTCAGACAGGCTCTGATACATTGCATTGATCCGGGTCAGAAGTGTGATGCGCTCTTTGCTGATATCCTGTGCCATACGATACCTCCATGGTTAAGCAAAACTAATCAGACAAATGTTGAATGAAAAATTAAAAATCGTAACAAAAAATCCTACGAACGTTTGAGGATAAGTTTCAAAAAACGTGATATACTGGGAATAAGGTATCATGATAACGGAAATTTTGTCAATCAATGAATGACAGGACATTTGTTCAAAAGGAGATGGATATGGCTAATATCACGATTGATGGTGTCCGGCTCACAGTGCCGGATGACCAAAATGTGCTGGAGAGCGCACTCCAGGCGGGGATCTATATCCCCCATCTTTGCTATCATCCGGATCTGCCGGAAAATGGCAGCTGCCGGATGTGTATCGTGGAAGTGGACGGAGAAGAACAGCCGGTTCCTTCCTGTACATTGAGACCGACAGACGGCATGGTGATCCGTACCCGTTCAGAGCGTGTTGACAAGTTAAGAGTCCTTGCGCTTGAGCTGCTTTTGGCTGCTCACCCGGAAGACTGCTCAACCTGTCCGAAGTACGGTAACTGTGAATTGCAGACACTGATGCAGTATGTCGGTGCAAACGCTTCCCGTATGCGTGTACGTACCAAGGGTGCGAGAATGGAAGACGGCAATCCGCTTCTGATCCATGACATGAACCGCTGCGTGCTTTGCGGCAGATGCGTACGTGCCTGCAAGAAGCTGCGCGGTGTTGGTGTGCTGGATTATACCAAGCGCGAAGACCTTGAAACAATGGTCGCAACCGTACATGGAAAACTGTTAAAAGATGAAGACTGCCGCTTCTGCGGTGCATGTGCAGAGGTCTGCCCGACCGGTTCGATTCGTGACAGACTGCAGGCAGCAGAGACAGGTAAGACAAAAGAGGAACTGACTGTTCCGTGTCGTGCAGCCTGCCCGGCACATACGGATGTTCCGAGATATGTCCGTTTTGTAAAACAGGGTGATTATGACGCAGCGCTCGCAGTCATCCGCGAGAAAGCGCCGTTCCCGAAAGTGCTCGGATATATCTGCAACCACGTTTGTGAGCTTGACTGCAAGCGCGGTGAAGTCAATGAAGCAATGTCGATCCGCAACATCAAGCGTTATGCTGCAGAGCATGACACCGGTAAGTACTGGAGAGGAAAAGGCAAGCAGCTTCCGGATACCGGCAAGAAGGTATGTGTAGTCGGCGGCGGCCCGGCCGGCCTGACAGCAGCATATTATCTGCGCAAGCAGGGACATGATGTGACCCTGAAGGAAGCCCTTCCGAAGTGTGGCGGTATGGCACAGTACGGTATCCCGGCATACAGAATGCCGAGAAATATCGTCGATGAAGAAATCGCGGTCATTGAAGCACAGGGCGTTAAGATCGAGACCAACTGCCGTGTGGAGAAACCGGTAGACCTGTTAAAGGAATTTGACGCAGTACTCTTAACGATCGGTTCTCATGAAGGCGTTCGTCTTCCGATGGAAGGCAGCGACCTGCCGGAAGTTCTGTTAAACATCGACTTCCTGCAGAATGCGTCCATGGGACTTGAGACCGGTATGGGCAAGCGTGTCATCGTCCTTGGCGGCGGTAATGTTGCATTTGACTGTGCCCGCACCGCAAAACGTCTGGGCGCGGAAGAGATCCATCTGGCGTGTCTGGAAGCAAGAGATGTTATGACGGCTGACGATGAAGAAATCGAGCAGGCACAGGAAGAAGGCATCTTTGTACATCCGGCACAGACATTTGAGCGTATCACCGGAACAGATCATGTAACTGGTGTTGATTTCATGAACGTAAAGGCATTCTACTTTGATGAGAACCGCCGTGCGGTGATCGAGAAGGAAGAAGGTTCCGAGCATCATATCGAAGGTGACACAGTGATCTTTGCAACAGGCCAGCGTCCGCAGGGTACTGTAGATATGGGACTTGAGCTTGGACGTGCGAACAGCATCGTTGTCAAGGAAGGTTCCAACGCAGCGTCTGTAGACGGCATCTTCGCAGCCGGCGACGTGGTTTACGGAACAAAATCCGTGATCATGGCGATCGAAGCAGGACGTGAGGCAGCACAGGAGATCGACCGTTATCTTGGTGGTGACGGCGACATCTCAGAAGTCCTTGCACCGGAGCAGATCAAAGATCCGTGCATCGGCAAGGAAGAAGGCTTCGGATATCAGGAGCGCAAGCAGCCTGTACTCAAGACAGCAGAAGAAAGAGAAGATAACTTCAACCAGTTTGACTTCGGAATCTGTGACGCGGACATCTGTGGTGAAGCAAGCAGATGCCTGCAGTGCGACTTAAGACTGCAGATCCATCCTCCGCGGTTGTGGAATGAGTTTTCCGGAACGGAAGCAGCGGATGCAAATACAGAGGAGGTGACGGTCAATGCGTGAATATAACGGATATATCAAAGCAAAAGCCATCGGATCAGAAGATCTGATCACGATGATCAGAGAAACCGGACTTCTCGAGTTTGGCATCGAAAAAGAAGCAGTAGCGGATAAATGGGAGCGCGTGATCGCAGAGAGAGCACAGCAGACCAATCCGATCCGTGTGGTTGCGGGACTCAACAACGCAGACAGAAGCGGTGCCCTTTTGGCACTGCTGCAGACAGATGCGGAAAAGGTGCTTGACGGTATCTGCATCGCGGCACATGCGATCGATGCGGATGAAAAATGGCTGTATCTGCCGGAAGGCTGTGAGTCACTCGGGGAAGCCATTTCTGATGCGGCAAAAGAATGCGGCATTGAGATCCAGTACGGCATCGTGAACCGCAGAGAGAGCAGGGGAGGTGCATTCCATCATATCGAGACACTGCATGCGCTTTCCGAGATTCTGACAGATGCTTATGAGCCGGGAACATACATGGCAGTCTGCCCGGTATCACATGGCAAAGATGCTGTGACAGGACCGATCTGCAAGGTGGCTTACGGAACGAAGATTGCGGATATCTTAAAAGAAGCAGGCGTTGCCACAGAAGACATCCAGGCGATCGCGGTCGGCACAAAATTATGTGACGCTTCTGCAGCAGAGACTGTCATCGAAAAAGAAACAGCAGTCGGCAATGGCGTGATCACTGTATACGACAACACCTGCTGTCTCGTACATGAGTCAGAAAAGGTTCTGCTGGATGGCAGAAAGCAGAGCTGTGGTAAGTGCACATTCTGCAGAGAGGGACTGATCCAGCTTCATACGATGGTAAAAGAGATCACAGAAGGAAAAGGAAAGAAAGAGTTCCTTCCGATGATCCAGGAGATCGGTGAAGCAATGGCGATCTCAACGCCATGTACCATGGGACAGACCGGAGCAGATTTTGTTCTTGGCGCACTGACACAGTTCACTGGTGAATTTGAAGATCACATTCGCAAGAAATGTGCGCATGATGTCTGCGAAGCATTCCAGACGATCTACATCGATCCGAAGAAGTGTACCGGTTGCGGACTTTGCGTAGAAGCTTGTCCGGTAGCAGGTGGTATCGACGGAAAGCCGGGTTACGTTCATATGCTGGATACATTTGCAGGTGTGAAAGCAGGCGAATGGATGGATGCTTGTCCGGAAGGCGCGATCATCAAGACTTCAGGACGTGTACCGGCACTTCCGAAGAAACTGACCCGTGCATCGGCGAAGCCGGCACCTGGAAGCGCAGGCGAGAAGGCATTGCAGGCAGCACTTGAACAGGCAGGCGCAGACGGAATCAAGGGCGGTCGTAAAGCTGCGAAACGCATCCGTCGAAGCAGCGCAGCACTGTTGGCAGCGGCGCAGAGCGGCCAGGCAGCATCAGAAGGAGTTTCAGCACTTACAGGAAAGAAGAAACTCGTTAGCAAACCGAGAGTATTTAACAATACAGATCAAGTACTTGGTGGAGGAAAGAATATGAAGAAAATGGAAGCAGATGTTATCATCGCAGGTGGCGGCCCGGCTGGTCTCGCGGCAGCAGTTACTGTTGGAGAAAGTGGTCTGACATCAATCGTCTTTGAGAAGACCAATACGACCGGTGGAGCAGCAAACATGGGTATGGGACCGCTTGGTATCGATACACATATCCAGAAGAAGATGTTCAACAACATTACCGTACAGGAAGCACTGGATGAGCATATGCGCTATACACATTTCCAGGTAGATTCCGATCTGGTTCAGACCTATTTCCATAAGTCTGCAGATACCATCTCCTGGCTGGAGAGCTATGGTGTAGAATTTGTCGGTGCATTCCGCTACTTCAAAGAGTCTGCGGCAACCTGGCATATCGTAAAACCGGACAATGGCGTGATCGGACCGCGCGCGGCAGGCCCGATGGTTCGTATCCTTGCTGAAAAAGCACAGGAAATGGGAACCACCATTTGTCTTGAGACTTCCATGAAGAGCCTGATCGTAGAAGACGGCAGAGTCGTTGGTATGATCGCTGTTGACAAAGACGGCAACGAGATCGAAGCACGCGGTAAAGCAGTCGTAGTTGCAACCGGTGGTTTCGGAAATAACGAAGAGATGATCCGTGACGGATTTGGCCTGAACCTCTGGAAAGACTTCTGGCCGTTCCGTATCCCGGCACACCAGGGTGAAGGCCTGCAGGGTATGTGGGATATCGGCGCAGAGCGTTACGGTGCAAACCTTGAGATCATTTATCAGCTGGCAGATAACATGAACTGGTTCATGCTGGATGCAGTATTCCGTCAGCCAAACCTTCTGATCAACCAGCGTGGTGACCGTTTCATGAACGAGCAGTACATGGGCAACACAACCTACACCGGAAATGCGATCCGTCAGCAGCCGGGTCACTATGCATACTGCATCATGGACGATGCACTGCTGAACTATTACAGACAGAACGGACCGGACATCTTTGATATCGTACATCCGGAAGAAGCATTCGATGCAGTCGGACCGGAATTTGAGCGTGCGGTAGCAGAAGGTTATGAAGGATACTACGAAGCAGATACCATCGAAGAGCTGGCTGAGAAGCTCGGCATCGATCCGGACAAACTGCAGGAGACCTTCGATGAGTACAACGAGATGTGCGAAGAAGGACGTGATACCAAGTTCCACAAGACATCCGATTTCCTGCATCCGATCTATGGCAAGGGCAAATACCGTGCAGGTAAGTTCTTCGTAGCAGCTTACGGAAGTATCGGTGGTGTTCGCATCAACAAATACTGTGAAGTACTTGGTGCTGATCAGGAGCCGATTCCGGGTCTGTATGCTTGCGGTAATGATTCCAATATCATCTACGGCGACAGCTACAACTTCACCCTTTGCGGTAACTCCATGGGATTTGCAGTTAACTCCGGCCGTATGGCAGGCGAAGCAATTCCGGAGTACATCGAGGACATGGGACTGTAAGAACAGCGAACCTGAACATTCAGACAATAAAAAAGGAATCCGGCCGGATAGGTCGGATTCCTTTTTCTTAAATTCTCTCAAGTATTTCCTCCGAAAATTTTAGGAATTACGGCCTGAATCAGAGAAGTCAGAGAATAACTCGTAAATATTCGGGGTGATTACGGTTTAAATCAGAGAAACTTGAAAATAACTCGTAAATATTCCAAGCAATTACGGTCTGGATGAATGAATCCCCAATATAGCTCGTAATCATAGTAAGAAATTACGGTTCAAAATAAACATTTTCGAAATTCGCTCGTAATCAGTAGGAGTTTTTACGATTTATATTTGAGTCGTTCTAATATAGCTCGTAATTGGCGGAAATTTAAGCCTCAGCAGCTTTTTTCAGCTTCCCTTCCCCAAACTTGTCGCCACGCGGGCAGCGGCTGCCGGATACATATGGCTTGCCGTCGACATATTTGGCGGTCAGGTTACAGTTTGTCGTGCACATATTGCAGACGACGTTGATCTCCAAAACTTTGTTCTCGTTGCTCATGAAATTTCTCCCTCTAAAACTGTGTAAAACGCTATGGGTGAGGGTTTCAACCCTCAAGATTCCTTCTCAGAATTCGATCGAGGAGGAATTCAGATAGGCCTCCTGCTCCGGTGTCAGTGTATCGATTTTTTTTCCGAGGAAGGAAAGCTTCCTGGTTGCGACTTCCAGATCTACTTCACGCGGTACGCGGATCAGGAAGTCGGTGCCTTCTTTGCCGGCAAGTTCTGCTTTATGCTCTACCAGGTATTTTGCGCTCAGTGCCTGGATCGCAAAGCTCATGTCCATGATCTCGGCCGGGTGTCCGTCGCCTGCGGCCAAGTTTACAAGACGCCCTTCCGCGAGAACATAGATCCAGTTCTCATCAGAAATCTGATAGCCTGTAATATTCTGGCGCTGGTCGATCGTATCAAGCGCGATCTCGCGAAGACGCTTCATGTTGATCTCGACATCAAAGTGTCCTGCGTTGCAGAGGATCGCACCGTTTTTCATCAGACGGAAGTGCTCCTCGTCGATGACACCTGCACATCCGGTGACGGTAATGAAGAAATCGCCGATCGGTGCAGCTTCTGCCATCGGCATTACATCAAAACCATCCATGACTGCTTCGATGGCCTTGACCGGATCGATCTCTGTGACAATGACCTGTGAGCCCATGCCCTTTGCACGCATGGCAACACCTTTTCCGCACCAGCCATATCCTGCAACGACCACCTTTTTGCCTGCGACGATCAGGTTTGTGGTACGGTTGATGCCGTCAAATACGGACTGGCCTGTGCCGTAACGGTTGTCAAACAGGTGCTTGCAGTCAGCATCGTTGACAAGCATCATCGGGAATTTGAGCTGCTTTTCCTTTGCCATCGCGATCAGACGGATGATTCCGGTCGTGGTCTCCTCACAGCCGCCGATCACATAGGAGAGCTTGTCCTGCATTTTTGTATGCAGCATGTTTACAAGGTCTCCGCCGTCATCGATGATGATATTGCAGTTGCCTTCGAGAACCTGCGCGATGTTGGCATCGTACTCTTCCGCGGTGCAACCATGCCATGCGAATACATTCAGTCCGCCGGCAGCGAGTGCCGCAGCCACGTCATCCTGTGTGGAAAGCGGATTGCTTCCCGTGATATACATTTCAGCTCCGCCTGCAGCAAGCACACGGCAAAGGTAAGCGGTTTTTGCCTCCAGATGGATGGATAAAGCAATGCGAATGCCCGCAAACGGCTGCTCCTTTGAAAAATCTTCTTCCAGACTTCTCAGTAAGGGGCAGTTCTTTCTGACCCAGTCAATCTTATGTTCGCCCGAAAGCGCAAGTGCAATGTCTTTGATCTGATACATATAAACCTCCGTTTTATTTGTTTTTAAATTTAAATGATTTCAAAGAAATCTATTTCGCTGATCTGTTCCAGTTCCTTAAGGAACTGCTCGCGTGAAGCGTCCCGGTTCAGACTGATGTTGACCGTCAGTGCCGCGCCTTCTTCCGGCGCCGTGCCAGGCATCAGGTGGAATTCGGAAAATGTGACATGATGCTGTATAAAAAAACGCATCAGAACACGTGTGTTCTGGCCGGGCTTAAACTCAACATACAGATCAAAATGTCGTTTGTCGCGGCGCATTTTTTTCTCCGCGACGGACATCAGACTAAGTGTAACGACGATCAGGATTGCAGCGATGATCGTACCCTCGATAAAGCCGATGCCGATGGCCAGTCCCGTGCAGGCGCAGGCCCAGAGCCCGGCTGCGGTTGTCAGGCCGCGGATATGCCGCCGCTGCGTCACAATAATCGTGCCGGCGCCTAAAAAACCGATGCCGCTGATGACCTGTGCGCCAAGTCTGGCAACGTCACCGTTCGCGCCCGGAAAGCGCAGGAAAATAAACTGTCCGGTCATCATAACGAGTGCCGCGCCGACGCAGACTAAAACATGCGTGCGGATGCCGGCACTGCGGTTGTTCCGCTCTCGGTTGACGCCAATCGCAAAACCGATGACCCAGGCCAGTAATAATCTTATGAGAATAGAAAGGAAAGTCCAGTCTGACATCCATTGTGTAAACGTTTGCCACATGTAAGTCACCTCCGTTTCGTTCTTTTCTGCTTTTCTATGATAACAAACTTTCGTTGTAAAATACAGGGAAAATAGGTATACTGAAAAAAGGTAGATGAAATGGTATTCTCGTCAGCTCCACTTTTTTGTTTAAGTCCTTCGGACTGCCCGTTTTTCGATATTTGTCAGGTCTGCAATCTGTTTTTAGACTCTCGAACTGACTTTTATCAATCTGATGTCAGTTTGATTATATTTGTAAAAATGATTTAGACTGACCCGACTTGCTTTTTTGGGAGTCCTCTGGAGTAAGACTCCGAAATACGGACTGACGGAAAGCGTTGGAGCGTCAGCTTTTGGATACCGAAAACAGGAATACAGGCTGACCTGTCTTGCATTTCCGCCAGTTCTCTGGGGAAAACCTGTCGTTTGAGCTGATACAATAGATAACGCTGGCCTGGCGAACGATGTACGAAAGGAGTTTTCTTATGTTCTATGAAGGTAATATATGGATGGGTAATACGCAGGCAGGAGAAAAGGTTTCAATTCTGCCGGGAATGGCAAACCGTCATGGATTTATCGCAGGAGCGACCGGTACCGGAAAAACTGTAACATTAAAGGTCATGGCAGAAGCATTTTCGGATATGGGTGTTCCCGTATTCCTGGCAGATGTAAAGGGTGACATTGCCGGAATGATGAGTGCGGGCGAAGATTCTGCAAATATGCAGGAGCGCATTGCGCGGTTCGGACTTGGGGAAGCAGGTTTTTCCTATCAGGGATATCCTGTTACATTCTGGGATATTTACGGGAAAAACGGTATTCAGCTGCGTACGACGATCTCCGAAATGGGACCGTTGCTTCTGGCCCGGATCCTGCAGTTAAATGACTTGCAGACAGACATTCTGAATATTGTATATAAGATCGCGGATGACAACAATCTTCTTCTGATCGACACGAAGGATTTGAAGTCGATGTTAAACTATGTCAATGAAAACGCATCAGAGCTGGCAGCTGACTATGGCAAGATCAGCAGCGCATCGCTTGGCGCGATCACGAGAGCACTGGTGGCACTCGAGCTTGAGGGCGGCGACGTATTTTTCGGGGAGCCGGCATTAAACATCAATGACTGGCTTGCAGTCGGCGCAGGCGGCAAAGGGATGATGCATATCCTGGATTCGAGCAGCCTGATCAATAACGGCAGACTCTATTCGACTTTCCTGTTATGGATGCTTTCCGAGCTTTTTGAGACATTGCCGGAAGTCGGTGATATGGACAAGCCTAAGCTCGTATTCTTTTTTGATGAAGCACATCTTCTGTTCAGCGGGGCATCGAAGAATCTGCTTGAGAAGATCGAACAGGTTGTCAAGCTGATCCGTTCGAAGGGTGTCGGTGTTTATTTCTGTACCCAGAATCCGGGCGACATTCCGGATGGTGTTCTGGCGCAGCTCGGTAATAAGGTGCAGCATGCACTGCATGCCTATACGCCGACGGAGCAGAAGGCCGTTCGCGCGGCAGCAGACGCATTCCGTGAAAATCCGGAATTTGACACCTATGAGACATTAGAAGCACTTGGAATCGGTGAAGCAGTGGTTTCTTTCCTGGATGAGGACGGCGTGCCGGGTATCGCGCAGCGTGTCAGCATCCTGCCGCCGGCAAGCCGGATGGACGGAATCAGTGAGGCAGAACGGGATACCTGTATCAAATCCTCTCTTCTGTACAGCAAATATGCAGAAAGCGTTGATCCGGATTCTGCATACGAATTCCTGCAGAGAAGAGGCCTTGAAATGCAGGCTGAGGCTGAGGCACAGGCTGCTGAATTAGAGGCACAGAAGGAAGCGGAAAAAGCTGAAAAGGAAGCGCAAAAGGAAGCTGAAAAACAGGCAGAAAAAGAAGCGAAGGCCAAGAAAAAAGCTGTTAAGCAGGTCGGTGCGACCGTCGCGGGAACCGTTGGACGTCAGGTCGGAAAGCAAATCGGCAAAAACTTCGGAAAATTCGGACAGACGCTTGGCGGTAACGTTGGCGCAAGTCTGGGAAGGGGAATTTTAAGTACATTATTTAAAAGCTAAAGTATGAGAAAGATTAACAAAAAGAAACCAATTATTATGATTTTAACCGGAGCGCTGATCGTAAGCACGATCAGCTTTTCCGGTTGTAGCATCGGAAAAGACAGAGAACAGGAAGAGGCTTACAGAAGTGAAGGGATCGCGGCATTTAAGGCCGGCGATTATCAGACAGCGATCGAGAAGTTTGATCTGGCATTGGAGGAATCAAAGGGAGATACTTCCGAGCTGGAAACAGATATCATTTATTACAAGGCGAAAGCATTGGTGGAAAATGGGGATCCGGAGAGTGCGATCGGTATTTATGACGGAATCTTAGAAGAAGATCCTTCCGATAGTAATACCTGGTATCTGCGTGGATGTGCATCTCTTGCAGCCGGACTGATCGAACAGGCTGATACTGATTTTGCTCGTGCCGTTCAGAACGCGCCGAATGATTATGAACTGACCTTTGCCGTATACCAGGCATTTAAGAATGCGGATCAGGTGGAAAAGGCAGATGCCGCATTGGCGCAGGCGCTTGCATTTGAGGAAGAATCCGAAGAAGATCTTTGCAGGAAGGGCTATATCTGTTATCTGCTGAATGATACTGAGCAGGCGAACAGCTATCTGGCCCAGGCCATTGAGGGCGGTTCCGATCAGGCGGTTTTATATCAGGGCATGATCTATGCGCAGACAGGACAGCGCGAAGATGCAGTAGCGATGTTTGACCGGTATGCATCCGAGCATGAAGATGATGAAAAAGAGATGCTCGACCTGGCTGCGGCAGCCGAGGGCGGCGGTCTTTACGAAGAAGCCATCCGCTATTATTCCGCACTGCGTGAAATGGAAGATGCGGACGGACAGGCAGTCTTAAAGGGGCTGATCGCATCCTATGAGGGAAGCGGAGATTATGATACGGCATATACACTGCTGGAAGAGTACCTGCAGTCCTGGCCGGATGATGAAGAAGCACAAAAGGAGCTGACTTTTGTGCAGACGAGGAGATAAGTTGCATGCATGAGGTGATCAAACGATATATTGATCTGGTGAATTCCTATGTAAAGCCGGCAGACTGGAAAGTGTCAAGCGATGAAAAAGGGAACTTTTCCATCGGTGGTCTGATCCTGAGCAATTCGGGCGCAGTGACAGAGAATTACTGGCTCTCAGAGGTCTATGACCCGGAGATCGCGCAGGCACATAAAAACGGTCTGATCCATATTCATGATCTGTCTATGCTGACAGGGCGCAGCGCAGGATGGTCCTTAAAGCAGCTCATTTCGGAAGGATTGGGCGGTGTCGGCGGCAAATTAAGCTTTGGACCGGCGAGACATCTGGCAGTGTTATGCAATCAGATGGTCAGCTTTATGGAGATCATGCAGAATGAGTGGTCCGGTGCGCAGTCGTTTTCTTCTTTTGATACTTATTTGGCACCGTATGTCCGGACGGAAGATTTAAACTACCGTCAGGTTCGTCAGTGTATCGAATCGTTCGTATTTGGTGTCAATGTCCCGAGCAGATGGGGGACACAGCCGCCGTTTTGCAATATTACGATGGACTGGCGCGTGCCTGCGGATCTGGTGAATGTTCCTGCGGTCGTCGGTGGGGAAGAGATGGACTTTACCTATGGCGAATGTCAGGCAGAAATGGATATGATCAACCAGGCGTTCTTAGAGATCATGATCGCGGGAGACAGCGAAGGACAGGCCTTCCGGTATCCGATCCCGACCTATGCCATTACAGAGGACTTTGACTGGTCAGACACGGACAACAACAGGCTTTTGTTTGAAATGACAGCAAAGTACGGAACACCGTATTTCGCGAATCATATATTCAGTGACAGGCTTCCCGAAGATGCCAGACGGGACGAACATGAGAAAGAAGGCCAGGATGTGCTGCTGAAAAAAAGCGGCGGATATTTTGGCTATGGAGAGCACAGTGGATCGATCGGCGCGGTTACGGTAAACCTGCCGCGGATCGCCTGGTTGTCCGGAGATGAGAATGACTTTTACCGGAGACTGGATGAGGCGATGGATCTTGCAGCCCGTTCTCTGAAGATCAAACGAGGCGTGCTGACACGCCTTCTGACAGAAGGTCTTTACCCTTATACCAAACGCTATATGGGGACCTATGACAGGCATTATTCGAGCATCGGACCGGTCGGGATCAATGAGGCATGTCTGAATGCGCATTGGCTCAAGCGCGATCTCTGGAATCCGACGGCGCAGAAGTTTGCAAAGGATATCCTGCAGCATATGAAAGACCGCCTGATCCATTATCAGCATCATTACGGTGATCTGTTTGAGCTTGAGGCGACGCCTGCGGAATCAGCTGCTTTTGCGATGGCGCGAAAGGACAGAGGTCTGTATCCGGAAATCGTAACGGCAGGAAAGCCGGGAGATACCCCGTACTATACCAGCAGCAGTCAGCTGCCGTCCGATGCGAC